>DATBTA010000325.1:0-5962 GCA_036559505.1 Pseudolabrys sp.
AAATCAGCGGAAGAGAAATTCCTCGCCGAAGGCCAGGGTGTGAAGCGCCATCCGGTCATGTACAACGATTTTGTGCTGATAGGGCCGAAGAACGATCCCGCCGGGGTCAAGGGCATGAAGGACGTCGCCAAGGCACTGCAGATGATCAAGGACAAACAGGCGCCGTTTATATCGCGCGGCGACCGGTCGGGTACCCATCTGGCCGAACTCGCGCTCTGGAACAAAAACGCCGGCATCGATATCGAGAAGGAAAAAGGACCCTGGTACAAATCGATCGGCCAAGGCATGGGTGCAGCGCTCAACACAGCGGGCGCCAGCAATGCCTACGTGCTTTCGGATCGCGGCACATGGATTTCCTTCAAGAACAAAGGCGACCTTGTTATCACCGTGGAAGGCGATAAGCGGCTTTTCAACCAGTATGGCGTGATGCTGGTGAATCCGGAAAAGCACCCGAACGTCAAAAAAGACCTCGGGCAGCAGTTCATCGACTGGCTGGTGTCCCGCGAAGGGCAGAAGGCGATCACCGACTACAAGATCAATGGCGAGCAGCTGTTCTATCCGAACGCCAACGATCACAGCGCCTGATGGGTGCAAAGGCGGTGATACTCGACCGGATTACGGATCCCGGCAGCGGCGCGGTGGCATTCCTGCCGGGTTAAAGAAATCAGAACGCGGCAACTTCCGCAGAAGCGAGGCGTTGCTCGCGTGACTGCTCCAGGGTCTGGAGCGCGGCAGCGGCTTCGGCGCGCAAAGCGTCGAAATCAATCGCAACGGTCGCCGTCTCCTGCAACACCTCTGCAGACGTCGACGGGTGCGGCATTGCTACAAACAAGGCCGCGCAAAAAGTCACGATGGCGGCCACTGCCAGAATTCGTACAGTCATGGTCAAGCTTCCTGCTCGACCCCTCCCCCCGAGACAGCCTTATACGTGGCAGCCATTGAAGCCGCGCGAAGCCCGGCGCCCCGCTTGGAAGCAACATGTTAGCCACATTTTAACTCGCGGCCGGCGGCCAAAAGCGCCGGTTGGTCTTGATATTCCGGGCCTATTTGGCCGGGACGACCAATGAATAGCGGGGGTCCGCGGCAAGGCACTCGGCCTGCGGCAAGCCAAGCTCCTTACGCACAATATTGGTGCCGAGCACCATCGATACGATCTTGTAGTAGGCGTGCCGGCGGCTCATTCCCTCGCGGCCCATGCCGCAATCCGAGGACAGAACCAGCCGCTCGGCGGGAATATGCTTGAGCGCGCGGCGGATGTGCTCGGCAATTTCCTCCGGCCGCTCGACCTGCAGCGAGTGATGATCGATGACGCCGATGCAGATCTTCTTGTCGGTGATGATCTTGCCGAAGGCTTCGAGATCCATTCCGCCCGCGCTCGCCGACTCGAAGGTGATGACGTCGGCGTCGACCTTGTTCAGCATCTCGAGCGCATTCTTGTAGCTTTGCACGCTGGTGAACATGCGCTGCTGCGAAGGATTGCCCCAGCAGGTGTGGCACCACACTTCGGTTTTCGCGCGCAGGCCCTTCACCGTCCTGTTGAAGACCTCGACGCTGAACGCCGGATTGATCACATCGTTGACGATGTTGCGGACCGCCAGCAGATGGATTTGTGGTTCTTCGAACTGGATGACCGGGCAGCCGGCATCGGCGAGATCATGCAGCTCGGCGTTCAAGGCGTCGGTGATTGCGAGAATGCGATCTTTCAGCGATTTATAATGTCTGTCCTGTACAGCAAATGCGACAAGTTCCGGTCCGATGGTGCCGAACTTCACCGGCTTTTTGGTCATGCGCTGCGCCACCTTGAACATGGCGGCATATTGCAGGTCGCCGCGCGTCACCGGCCCGATGATGCTGGGCATCACGCGTGATTCAAGATAGTCGTGCAAAATGTGGCCGGGCGGAAATCCGAGGCCACCCTGACCGGCCGGGATTGGCTGTGGGTCGCGATCGAACCCGCCCATGTGCCGCGGCGGATAGTTGGTCCAGCTCTGGCCGCCGACGTCGGAATCGAAATGCGCGTCGCCGTCGGTGACGATATCGAGGCCGGCAATTTCCTGCTCGTGCAGATACAGCGACACCGCATCGACATATTGCTCGCGGAATTGGTTGTTCACCATTGCATCGAGGAAGCTGCGCGAGCCAAGATTTTGCGTGTACCAGCTCGGCCGCGGCAGCGAGCCGGTGATCGTGGTCGGCAGCATGATGTCTTTGGTAGCGCGAAGCATGTCAGGCATCTCCCCGGAGTGGCTTTTTAGTTGGCCGCTAGTTTATGTCCGCGGCGCGCCGCTTGGAAACCATCTTCGTCATTTCATTGCATGAGGCATGGACAAAACGGGCACCGCTGCCCACTTATGATGGGCAGTTTTCATGCTGTGCCAAAATTTCTGCTATAGTGACTGCATGAGTAAGGACGGCGAGAGCTACATCATCCGGCCCAATCCGCTTGATCCGCGGCTGACCGAGCGCGTCGCCGGCGTCGATCAGACCGGGGCTCGCATCGAGACATCCGTCACCGTCGAGCGCGCGCTGACGATTTTCCTCAACAGCCAGGAAATCGTCACCGCCATGACGATCAGCGATTACCCGGAATATTTGGCAATCGGGTACCTGCTCAACCAGAACATGTTGCTGCCGAACGACGTGGTGACGGGTGTCGACTACGATGAGGAGCTGTCGGTCGTGGTAGTGCGCACCAAGCGCAAGACCAATTACGAGAAAAAACTGAAGAAGAAAGTGCAGACCTCCGGCTGTGCGCAGGGGACCGTTTTCGGCGACCTGATGGAAGCCCTTGAGAACGTCACGCTTCCGAAGGCCGAGCTACGGACTTCGTGGCTTTATGCGCTCACGCAGAAGATCAACACCACGCCGTCACTCTATCTCGAGGCAGGGGCCATTCACGGCTGCGTCCTCGCGCAGCGCGACGAGCCCCTGGTCTACATGGAAGACGTCGGGCGCCACAACGCCGTCGACAAGATTGCAGGATGGATGTTCCGGGAAAAAGTCTCGCCCGCCGACAAGATTTTCTACACGACCGGCCGGCTCACCTCGGAAATGGTGATCAAGACCGTGCGCATGGGGATTCCGATCCTGATTTCACGCTCCGGCTTCACCGCCTGGGGCGTCGAGCTTGCGCGCAAGGCGAACCTGACATTGATCGGCCGAGCGCGCGGCAAGCGGTTCGTCGCGCTCGCCGGCGAAGACCGGATCGTTTTCGATCAGGACCTCGCCTACGTCGAGGACGAAAGCGCCAAGCACCGGCGCAAGGCCGCCGTGCATGACGACTAACTGCCCGCCGACTTTGGGCCTGGTGCTCGCCGGCGGACTCGCCCGGCGCATGGGCGGCGGCGACAAGGCTCGTATCGAGATCAGTGGCGTGTCGATTCTCGACCGTGTTTTGGCGACGCTGTCGGCGCAATGCACCGGCATGATCATAAATGCCAACGGCGACCCAAAACGTTTTGCCGATACGCGATTGACCGTTGTGGCCGACAGCGTGCCGGATTTTGCCGGACCGCTTGCGGGAATTCTTGCCGGGCTGGATTGGCTCGCCAAGCAGAAGAACGGTATCGAGTGGATCGTCAGCGTGCCGGGCGATTGCCCGTTCCTGCCGGATGACCTCGTGGAGCGCCTGCATCTGGCGCGGCGCAAGATGGGCGCGGGCGTTCCGCTGGCCTGTGCGCGCTCCGGCGAATGGCGTCACCCCGTTGTGGGTTTGTGGCCGCTGGCGCTGCGCGAGGATCTGCGCAAGGCGCTCGTCGAAGACGGCATGCGCAAGATCGAGATCTGGACCGCGCGGCATGGTGTCGCCATCGCCGATTGGCCGGATCAGCCGATCGATCCCTTTTTCAACGTGAACACGCCGGAAGATGCCGCTCGCGCCGAGCGCATTGCGTTGCAACATACCTGAAGTGGGCCGCACACCGTTCTTGACCGCCGCCGCGGCTGTTCCATACTTGCGTCGGTCCGGGGAGAGGAGCCAATCCAATGAAGAGCTTCGTCGTAGCCTGCGTGGTCGCTGTCGTTGTTGCCGTGATTGGCGCCATAGGGCTCAACAGTATCCAAGAGCCGGTCGACAAGGCCTTCACCACGAACGCCGTACGCCTGGGGGCCTGAGGTCCGGCTGATCAACTGACAAGCGCTGCGTAGGAGAGAAAGCCGACGCGGACGCCGGGCTCGATTGTCGTCACGTCCTCCGAGAATTCCAGCAATCCATCGGTCTGCGTCAGCGACGTGAGAATGCCCGCTCCATCCTGCGGGTGCTTGACGGCCTCGACCTCACCATCCGCGGCACGCCTGAGGGCCACGCGGACATATTCGCGGCGGTCTTTCTTTTTCCTGTAAGCGAAGGCGGCCCGCACCGGCAACGGCACGATCTTGTCCGGCCGGGCGCCTGAAAGGCGCCGCAGCAAGGGCTTCACCACCCGCACGAAGGTCACGAAGACCGCCACCGGGTTGCCGGGCAGGCCGACGAAGGCCGCGCTGTGCCCTGCTCCGGACGGGATCACGCCAAGCGCCACCGGCCGGCCCGGCTTTATCGCAACGCGCCAGAATACGAGGTTGCCGATGTTCTCCACTGCCTTGCGAACAAAATCCGCTTCGCCCGTGGAAACGCCGCCCGAAGTGATAATGAGGTCGTGTCCGGTCGCGGCCTGGCGCAACCTGGCGGAAAGCTTCTCGGAGTCGTCGGCGAGAATGCCGAGGTCGGTGACGACTGCGCCAAGCCGCTCCAGCAGTTCCGTCAGCAGAACCCGGTTGGAATCGAAAATCGTAGCAGCGCCGAGGGGCGAGCCCGGCTCGACCACTTCATCGCCGGTGGAGAAGATCGCGACCTTGAGCCGCCGGCGCACCGCAAGTTCGGTCAATCCCAGGGCGGCGGCGAGCGCGACGTGCTGCGCTTCCAGCACGGTGCCGGCGGACAAAACGGTACCTCCAGCGGGAACATCCTCACCGGCGAGCCGCCGGTTGGCCCCAAGCTTCAGGCCTTTTGGAACCGTTACGCGGCCGTCGTCGGCTTTCACATCCTCTTGCATGAAGACGGTGTCGGCGCCAGCCGGCATCGCCGCGCCGGTGAAAATGCGAATAGCCTCACCCGGCTTCAGCGACAGATTCCCGCGTGTGCCGGCCATGAGACGCCCGGCCACCACAAGGGTTGTGTCGCCATCCGGTCGAAGATCCGCGTGCCGCACGGCATAACCATCAACGGCCGAGTTGTCGAAGGGCGGCAGATTGACCGGGGCTTTGACATCGTCGGCAACGACGCGACCCCGCGCGCCATGCAACGGCACGCGTTCGATTTCCGCAACCGGTGTGACCCGCTCGCCAATGAGCCGCTCCATATCGTCGAGCCGCAGCAGCGGACCGGAAAAAGCGAAGCAGTCGTCGGTGAGTTGCGCCATTATGCGCCCCTTGCGGCAGCGTTGATGGCAGCGACCGGCGCCGCATGCTTGAGCAACAGATCGGCTATTGCCTCGACGTTGTTAAGGTCGATCACGGGAATCTTTGCTTGCGGTAGCGCGATGTCTGCCGCAATCGCCACAATATGCGGATCCTCCGGGTGAATAAGAGGCTTGCCGTTGGCTGCGCGATGGATTTCCAGTTTGGGAAACGCGTCGCGCTTGAAGCCTTCCACCAGCACCAGATCGACCGGTGACATCTTGGCGACGAGTGCCGGTAAATCCCATTCCGGTTCCTCGCGTAGTTCGTGCAGGATTGCCCATCGCCTCGCCGATGAAATGATCACCTCCGTGGCACCGGCGGCGCGATGAAAGAAAGAATCCTTGCCCGGCTGGTCCAGATCGAAGCCATGATGGGCGTGCTTGAGCGTGGAAACGCTCGAGCCCCGCGCGATCAGGCTTGGGATGAGCTTCTTGATCAGAGTTGTTTTGCCGGAGCCGCTCCAGCCGGCGAGACCGATAATGCGCATGGCCCCTTATAGCAAAACGCCCGGCTTTGCAGCCGGGCG
>DATBTA010000326.1:0-6319 GCA_036559505.1 Pseudolabrys sp.
TCGCGGCGCAGGCCATCCGAATTGCGGAAGTCGACATAGACCGTTTCAATGGCCGGCACTTTTGCGGCGGCCGCCGCGTAGAGGCACACTGAACGGGCGAGACGATAGGGCTCGGTCAATTCTCCCTGCGCGTCGCGATTTGTCGCCGCACCCAGTTCGGCCGAAAGATCTTCCGGGCCCCATGTCAGTCCGATCAGGCGCGGACTCGCGTTGCGGAAATTGCCGGCGGCAAAAAGCCCGGCCGCCGATTCAACCGCCTGCGCCAGAATTTTAATCTGCCCTTCGGGGATGCCAGCGACGGCTTCACGGGCGGTGAGCTTTGCGTCGAGATGAACGACGCTCGGCCCTCCTTCGGCTTTGGGAAAGACAACGGCGTCCGGTCGGCCGGCGACGATGGCATCAAGATCGGAGTCGGTCATGCCTGTGTCGAGGCCATTGATGCGCACGAGCAGACGAGGGCGCTGTTTGGTGGCGCCGGCTTTCTTGAGAAACGCGATCGCCGCTTCGCGTGCGGCCGGTTTGCGCTCCGGAACGATTGAATCTTCGAGATCTACAATCACGGCGTCTGCCCCGCTCGCCAGGGCCTTGTCGAGCTTGGGGCCCCCGTCGGCGGGAACGAAAAGAAGAGAGCGCATGTACCGGTCCTTGTTGGGTTTTTTAATTTACCCGAAATACCGCTCAGGTGCGCGATTTTGGCGCAGGAATTAGCGCGGGCTTGTGGGGTTTGAGCCTCGATGGAGGTACCGCCCATGCATATCAGAAGTCTCATAACGCTTTCGGCAGCTGTCTTCGCTGCCTGTGCCACAACCACGATGGCCCAAGCGCCGGCTCAACAGCCGATGTTTGCAACCACCAAGGTCGACGGCACCGACAATGTCTACATCTTCCGCTATCAAAATCATCAGGCGATGTTCGTCGTCACGCCCGCCGGCGTGATCGTCACCGATCCGATCAGTTACGGCCGTCCGCAAGCGGCAAAAACCTATCTGGACGAGATCCGCAAGATCACCAAGGCGCCGATCAAGTATCTGATCTACAGCCATCATCACTACGACCACATTGCCGGCGGCAAAGTGTTCAAGGATGAAGGCGCAACCGTTATTGCGCACCGTCGCGCCAAGGAACGCCTTGCGCAGCTCAAAGGGCTGGATGTCGTCGTTCCGGACCAAGCTGTGGACGGCAAACGTACGATCAAGCTTGGCGGCACCACGCTCGATTTGATCTATACCGGGCGCAATCACTCCGATTCGTCAATCGTGATGCTGCTACCGAAGGAAAAGATTCTTTTCGCGGTGGACTTCAATTCGATCGGCGCAGTGCCGTCGCGTCTCGGCGTGAATGATTCTTATCCGATCGAGTGGGAAGCCTCACTGAAGCGCACTTTGGCTCTCGGTTGGGAGCGAATGATTCCGGGCCATCCTGGACCCGGCGGCCGGCTTGGCACCAGGCAGGACATGGAACAGCAAATTGCCTTCATGACCGACCTGGCTGCGGAAGTGAAAAAAGCGTCGGACGCCGGCAAATGCTTCGACCCGGCGACGAAAGACGTGCGCGTGCCGAAATATGCAACGCTCGCCGGTTACGAGCAGAACATCGAGTGGACCATTCACCGCTGGTGCGGCTACTACGGCCGCGGCATCTGACACACACGACGAACCCCACCAGAACGACTTCAGGCCCGGCCAGTCGCCGGGCCTTTTTTTATTTCGGCCGCATCCGCATGAAGGCTTGTCGATGACATTCAGCGACAAGGGTGCCGTCTTGCTTGAAAGCCTTGTGGTGAAATTCGACGATCCCTGCGCCGGGGCGCGACTTCGACTCCCGCTTGCTGACGACCTGCGTCGTGCAGTGGATGGTGTCGCCTTCAAAGAGCGGATTGGGAAACTTCACATCAGTCATGCCGAGATTGGCGATCGTGGTACCGACCGTCATATCAGAGACTTGGATGCCGATCATGAGACCGAGGGTGAACAAGGAATTCATCAGCGGTTGGCCCCATTCGGTTTCGGTTTCGCAGAAGTGCCGATCGATATGCAGCGGCTGCGGATTGAGCGTCATGTTCGAGAACAGCATATTGTCCATCTGCGTGACCGTGCGCGTGTAGCGGTGCTCGTAAGTCTTGCCGACCTCGAAGTCCTCGAAATAGAGCCCACCGCGCTTATGCCGCTCGATCGTTTCAACCATCAGTATCCTCCAGGATCCTTCGTAGTCGGCCGTTTGGTCGGCCGTTTGTGGGACCTATTAACCATTCGTTTACCATAATTCCCCATGGTCGGCAGGCCCGCGAGAGCCGGCGCGTCGCGTCAGTCGCCCATACAACCGAGTTTCGATCAGGCGCAACCCGATGGCCGTCAATCCGGCTACTGCCAGCGCGGCACCACAAATTACGGGAGCGATCCGACAGGCCGCACAGTCGACCGGGATCAGCTTCGAGTATCTGCTGACGACGGCGAAGATCGAGTCGAATCTCAACCCATCGGCGCAAGCATCAACCTCGTCAGCAAAAGGCCTCTATCAGTTTATTGACCAGACCTGGCTCGGCACCATGAAGCAGGATGGGGCCGCGCTCGGCCTCGGCCGCTACGCCGACGCCATCACGCGTGCGCCGGACGGCCACTATGAGGTTGCCGACCCCGCCATGCGGACGGCGATTCTGCGGCTGCGCACGGATCCGCAGGCAAGCGCAATGCTGGCCGGCGCGCTGACGCGCAATAATGCCACTTTGGTGGGTGGAAGCATCGGTCGGAAGCCGAGCAATGGCGAGCTCTACATCGCGCATTTCTTGGGGGCCGATGGCGCGGGCAAATTGATAAACGGCGCAGCCAGCCGGCCGCAGGCGAGTGCTGCGGCCATGTTTCCGCACGCCGCCGCGGCCAACCACAACATCTTTTATGACAATCACGGGCGCGCCCGCAGCGTCGGCGAAGTCTACGGCAAGCTCACGAGCCTTTTTGATTCCGCGCAGACGGTGGCCTTCGCGCAGGGCGGCGTAACCCCGCCGGCTGTCGCTCGATCGGGCGGCGCAGCGCCTTTGCCGCCGCCGGTGACGGTTGCTGCGCTGCCCGTGAAGGCTGTGCCGGCGCGTACCATGCGCGTGGCCTCCGCAGCGCCACCGATTCCACCGGCGCCAATTCCGATTCCGCCCGCGCGAACCCCGACGCCCGACACGGCGGGGACGACGCAGGCGCTCGCACGCGCCGGCGAGCAATTGCCTCCACCTCCGGCACGGCGGCCGTCCTTTCAATCGATGTTCTCCGACCGCGTGAGTCAGCCTTTGGCGCCGACCGTTGCCACTTTGTGGGGAGTGCCGCCGAGCGGTGGCCCGCAAGCCGCGCAGTCCGTACAGGTGTTCGATCTGTTCAGCGACATGCGGCCCAACGAGCGCAAATTCGGCGACAAGGCCTGAAGGCGACCGCGCCCGTATGCTTAACGGGTGCTCAATTTCTATGGTGAACGCTTTATTAAGCCTCGTCCGTTAGGCTAACGATTGCCGCCAAAAGGGGCCGGCTTCGGTAGCGTCGACAGTGCCATGATTGTTCGTCAGTTTTTGCATTGGGTCCGCCAGGCGCCAGCCGGTGAGCGGGCGGAGGCAACATCCGCCCTGGCACGCGCCTACCTTTACTCCAATCTTTCGTCAGACGATCGCGCCGCGGCTGAAGGCGCCATGATCATGCTGCTGGACGATTCGTCGTCTTTGGTGCGTCGGGCGCTTGCCGAGGCGCTCGCCTCCGATGAGAACGCGCCGCGGGTCGTTGTTCACGCCCTGGCGTCCGATCAGCCGGACGTTGCTCTGCCGGTGCTGACGTGCTCGCCGTTACTGCTCGAAGACGATCTGGTCGACCTGATTGCGACGGGTCACGCCGATGTTCAGGTCGCGATCGCCTCGCGCGCGTTCTTGCCGCGCTCGCTCGCCGCCGCCATCGCCGAGGTTGCCGGGCCGGAGGCCTGCCTTGAGCTGCTTGAAAACCCGGACGCCGACATTGCGCCGTTCTCGATGGACCGGATCATCGATCGCTTCGGTCATCACGCTCCGATCCGCGAGACCATGCTGGCCCGCGACGACCTCTCGATGGCCATGCGCCAGGCTCTGCTCTCCAAGCTGTCACAGACGCTCGCCGGTTTTGTCACGGCGCGGCAGTGGATGGGACCCGAGCATGCCGAATATGCGGCGCGGGAAGCCTGTGAGAAGGCGACCGTCGCGCTTGCTGCCGACACGGCATACGAAGAACTGGGTGCGCTGGTTCAGCACCTGCGGCAAAGCGGTCAGTTGACGGCTGGGATGCTTCTGCGCGCGCTGCTTTCCGGAAACGTGGTTTTGTTCGAAGAGGCGCTTGCGGAATTGTCCGACATGCCGATTGATCGCGTGACCGGCTATATCCACGACAAGAACATTTCCGGCTTCCGCGCGCTGTACCGTAAGGCAGGGTTGCCTGATGCGGCCTATCCCGCGTTCCGCGAAGCGCTGGCGGCGATCCGCGCGGGCCTGCTCGTCGGCGAACAGGGTGGAGCGGCACGATTGAAGCGCCGGGTGGTCGAACGTGTCCTTAACGCGTGCGCGGATGAACGCGGCGCGGACAGCATTTCATTGCTGGCATTGCTGCGGCAATTTGCGGTCGAAGCGGCACGCGAAGAAGCTCGGTTGTTCTGCGACGACCTGGTCGCCGACGCATGCATCATGCACGCGGATAATTTCGAGCAGGTGCAGCTCGCTGCCGCTTGAGGCTTATCTAGGAACGATCGACGGACTGTTGAGCTGCCTGAGCACGTCGGGGCGGTCCCGGTTTTCTCTGATCAGGAAATCGTCGGCAACCTCCCGCAACCGCTTCGTCAATGCGGTAGCAAGCTTCTGCGCGTCGGAATGTCCGTATTCGCGGTAAATCGCGCGCACAGCGTCGACGTGCTGGTCGATGAGCGCGCCGGGAATCCTGCTCGGATCCGGCGCGTGCTCGATGAGCCGGCAAAGGCTTTCGGCCGCCGACGCCACGGCCGGATAGCCGAAGGTTGCCGCTTCACCCTTGATATCATGGGCAGCGCGGAACAGCGCCTCTTTGTTGGTATCAGTAAATCCGCTGTCCACGATCTCGCGGCGGGCGCCGTCAAGCCGCTCACACTCTGAGTCCATCCATGCGCCGAATTCAGGGGAGAGCGCGGCCAGCGCCTTCTCGGCGCGGGCAATGGGATCGTCGCCATCGTTGCCATCGTCGCCGCGGGAGCCCTTCGAGACGGCTCCGCGCAACTTGTTTTCCGGCACGATGACCTCGTGGTCGCCGTGGTTGACGGCCGAAGCCTTGTCTTTTGAACGGGACATTCCTGCCGCCTTTGTCAGACCGGGGCGCGTGCCTTTTCGAGCAACGGAGTCTGCCGGATGATGTCGGCCTTGCCGCCTTTGCGCCGTTCCGGCCCGATGTAGTTCGAGTTCGTGTTGCGGCGGCGATCTGGTCCGAAATAGGTCTTGGTCTTGATGAACGGACGCGGGTTGGCGACCACGTTGATGATGCGCTGATAGAGCGCCTTGGCCGAAATCGGCTTGGCAAGGAACTCGGTCACCCCGGCGTCGCGTGCGGCCATCACGCGTTTCTTTTCCGAGTGGCCGGTCAGCATGATGATCGCCACGTAGGGGTTCGCATTGGCCCCGGGCTGGCGGATCATCTGCATCAGCTCGAGGCCGTCGAAGATCGGCATCGCCCAGTCGGTGATGACGATGTCCGGAATGTAGTGCGTGAAGGCCTCAAGGCCGGCGGCGCCGTCTTCCGCCTCGTAGACTTCGCGTGCGCCGAAGCCATGCAGCAGCGTGCGCAGGATGCGCCGCATGTGCGCATTGTCGTCGATGACGAGGAAACGCAAACGGTTGAAATCGATACGAACCATGGTGCCCCAGCCCGGGCACGACACGGGAGCCCGGTACCGTAAGCGCCAAGCTACCGGGGCGCCGTTAACGAATGGTTTAGCATGCTGTCCGGCGTTAAACGGCCGTCTTCATCCGCGCCATGCAGGTCGCAATGACCTCGTCCATCGGCGCCGACCACCACCGGTTCGAGAAGATCTCGACCTCGACGCAGCCGCCGAAGCCTTGCGCTTCGACGGCCGCCCGGATGCGTGGGATATCGATGATGCCATCGCCCATCATTCCGCGATCGTTGACGGTGTCGGCGGTCGGCACCAGCCAGTCGCAGACGTGAAACGCCAGCAAGCGGCGAGGGCCCGCGCGTTCGATCTGGGTCATCAATTCGAAATCCCACCAGACGTGGTAGACGTCGACGGCCACGCCGAGCATTCCGCTGCGCGCCGGATCGATGCGGTCGCACAGGTCGAGTGCCTG
>DATBTA010000327.1:0-5390 GCA_036559505.1 Pseudolabrys sp.
CTGATCTGCGCCCGTGAAGCGGCGCCGTTGCGGATCAGCGGTAGTGCCATAGCCATCGTGTCGACGATGGCGTGGATCGGCATGGGGCTCGGCAGCTATCAGGCCGGGTACTTCTATGACCTCACGGCGGCTTACCTGCTGCCTTATGGCAATGCCGCGCTCGCCGGAATTGCCAATCTCGCTGTCACCGGCTTGTTGTTCTGGTACCGGAGACATCAGAACATCCGTCACGCAATTGCGGGATATCAGCCTAGACCAACTTGAGGCCCTTGAAACTGGCGTGGCCGTCGCGTCCCACAATAATATGGTCGTGCACCGCAATACCTAATGGCTTTGCGACCTCGACGATTGTGCGCGTCATTTCAATGTCAGCGTGTGACGGAGTCGGATCGCCCGACGGGTGGTTGTGCACGAGGATCAGCGCCGTCGCCGACAATTCGAGCGCGCGCTTGACGACCTCGCGCGGATAGACGGGCGTGTGATCGACCGTGCCGGTCTGCTGCAGCTCGTCGACAATCAGCTGATTGCGCTTGTCGAGAAACAGCACGCGAAACTGCTCTTTCTCGGCGAAGGCCATGGTGGTGCGGCAATAGTCGATGACGTTCGACCATGATGACAGAACAGGGCGCTTGCGCACCAGGCCGCGTGCCAGACGCATCGCTGAAGCGTGAATGATTTTCAGTTCGGTGATTGCGGCCGCGCCCATGCCGGCGACTTCCGCAAGTCTTGCTGCCGGCGCTGATATCACCTCCGCGAAAGAACCAAACGTCGCGATCAGATCTTTCGCAATCGGTTTGACATCGCGCCGGGGAAGGGCGCGAAACAGCACGAGCTCGAGCAGCTCATAGTCGCTGAGCGCTTCCGCGCCGGCCTCCCGAAAGCGCTCCCGCAGCCGCTCGCGATGGCCGTGGAAATGTGACGCGCGCGGCGCGATATGTGTCTCTGGAGTTTCCGCCATGAAATGAAACTAGCGCAAATACCCGTCATGCCTGTATCGGCGGAAAGGACGAGTCCGGAGCCTGGGCCTCCGGCGACAGCAGTTTTCAGCGCTTGTAAGGCGGCTTGTGCAGCCCGGCCGGCGAGAAAGTAAAGACCTCGACGCCGTCCTTGGTGACGCCGATGGTGTGCTCGAACTGCGCGGAAAGCGAGCGATCGCGGGTCACGGCGGTCCATCCGTCGGACAGCACTTTCACGTGCGGGCGGCCGAGATTGATCATCGGCTCAACCGTGAAGAACATTCCGGGCTTGAGGACGATGCCTTCGCCGGGACGCCCGACGTGGACAATGTTCGGCTCATCGTGGAACAGCCGCCCGAGACCGTGGCCGCAGAAATCGCGGACCACGCTCATGTGCTGCGCTTCCACATAGGTCTGAATGGCGTGGCCAACGTCGCCGCTGGTAGCGCCCGGCCGGATTGCGGCAATGCCACGCATCATTGCCTCGTGCGTGACCTCGATCAGCCGCTCCGCCCGCCGCGGAATTTCACCGATCGTGAACATGCGGCTGGAATCGCCGTGCCAGCCGTCCAGGATGAGCGTTACGTCGATATTGACGATGTCGCCGTCCTTGAGCGGTTTGTCGCCGGGAATGCCGTGGCAGACCACGTGATTGAGCGAGGTGCAGGTCGACTTCTTGTACCCCCGATACATGAGCGTCGCGGGCAGGGCGCCATGGTCCATCGCGAAATCAAAGACCAGCCTGTCGATTTTCTCGGTCGGCACGCCCGGTCCGACATGCTCCGTCAACATGTCGAGGCAGCGCGCAACAAGCTGCCCGGCCTTGCGCATGGCTTCGAACGCGGCGGAGCCGTGGATCTTGATCTGGCCGGTCTTGCGGATTGGGGCGACGGCGGCGTCGACGTAGGTCATGATCTACAATGTAAGGTTTGCAGCGTCCGGTGCAAGCGCGCGTTCGTTAACGCATCAGTTGGCGATATTTCCACCCAGCTCGTCCTCGATATGGGTGCGGACAATATCGTCGAACGCGGCTTCGGCCTTGAACCCGAGGTGGCGTGCACGCTCGGCATCGATTCGCTCGGCCCACCCGGAAACGATGCGCTGGACCAACTCGTCAGGCGCCCGGCGGATGCGCGCGGCTACCTTGTCGCCTGCAACACGCCGAAGCGCGTCGATCTGCTCGCCGACGGTGCAGGACACGCCCGGCATCGCAAGATTGACGCGCGGGCCGATCTGCTCGCGCGTGAGGCCTGCGGCGTGGATGAGAAATCCGACCGCCGCGCGCGGGCTCGCATGCGTGTGGCGAACGCTCTCTGAGACGGGCAGAAGTGCTTCCTGGCCGGCCAGGGGCTCACGGATGATCCCGGAGAAGAAGCCCGAAGCAGCCTTGTTCGGCTTGCCGGGCCGCACGCAAATCGTCGGCAGCCTGATGCCGATACCCTCGAGGAAACCGCGCCGCGTGTAATCGGCGAGCAGAAGCTCGCAGATCGCCTTCTGCGTTCCGTACGATGTAAGCGGAGTGAGATGGAATTCGTCGGGAATCGACTTGGGAAATGGCGCCCCATAAACCGCGATCGACGAGGTAAAGACGACTTTTGGCGTGTAGGCGGCCGCGCGTATTGCTTCAAAAAGCGCCCGCGTACCGTCGAGATTGACGCGATAGCCCTTCTCGAAATCGGTCTCTGCTTCGCCTGACACGACGCCGGCGAGATGAAAGATGACGTCTGGCTTGCCGGCGACGGCCCTGGCAGCGGCACCCGGCGTTGAGAGGTCGCTCGTAGCAGCATCGATCCTGCCCTTAAAGCCCTGCGGCTTTTCCGGTGGGACAACGTCGGTCAGCGTCAGCCGATCGATCGCTTTGCCGTTCAATTTGCCGTCCTTGACCAGTCGGGCGGTCAGCTTGCGGCCGATCATGCCGGCGGCGCCGGTCATCAGTATGTGCATCACGCCCTCACATGCTCACGGTCCGCCGGCTCATAGCGATCGATCCGGCGCAGGCCCGGGAATAGCATCATCCACAGGCCCGCGACCAGCAGCGAACCCAGTCCGCCGATAACGACCGACGGCACGGCGCCCAGCCACGCAGCAACGAGGCCGGATTCGAATTCGCCAAGCGTATTCGACGACCCGACAAACAGGTAGTTGATAGCGCTGACTCGGCCGCGTTTTTCATCCGGGGTTTCAATCTGGACCAGTGAGAAACGGATGACGATGCTGACGGCGTCAGACGCACCGAGCACCGCCAGTGCGGCGAGCGAAACCGGAAACGACGTCGACAAGCCGAAAATGATCGTCGTCACGCCGTAAAGGCCGACCACCGCAAACATCTTGCGGCCGATATGTCGCTCGACCGGATAGCGCGCCAGGACGATCGATGTGATCAACGCGCCGACCGCCGGCGCCGAGCGCAGCAGGCCCAGCCCGATCGGTCCGACCGCCAGGATATCCCTGGCGTAGATCGGCAGCAGGGCGGTGGCTCCGCCGAGGATGACGACAAAAAGATCGAGCGTGATTACGCCGAGCAGTCGCCGCCGGGTCCGGATGTAATGAAAGCCCGCAAGCACCGAGGCGAATGTCGGCGGGTCGCGTGTTGGCGCCGGCCCTCGCGACTGGACCAAAGTAATTAACGTAATCGAGCAGGCAAAAAATATCACACAGATCACACCGATCAGCACGGGGCTGAACGCGTAGACAAATCCGCCGAGCGCCGGGCCGCAAATCACCGCGGTCTGGTTGGCGGAGGTCCATGCCGCAACGGCGCGCGATATTAGGGCCGACGGCACCAGCGTGGGTGCAAGCGCGTGCGCGGTCGGCATCTCGAACGCGCGCGCACACCCGATGATGAAGACTGCGGCAAACAGCAGATTGCGGCTCAACGCACCGGCAAGCAGTGCCGCCGTGATCATGATTGCGGCCAGCGCGTAGACACTGTGTGCCGCGCGCACAATCAGCCGCCGGTCATAGCGATCCGCGGCATGGCCGATCAGCAATGTGAGGATTACCGCCGGAACGAACTGGATCAGGCCGACAAGCCCGAGGTCGAATGCGCTATTGGTGATTTCATAGACCTGCCAGCCGATCGTAAGGGCCAGCATCTGGTAGCCCATCGTCGAGGCGAGCCGGGCCAGCCAAAACAGCACGAATGGGCGCTGCTGCATCAAACCTGCGGCAGATAAGGCTCGGTCGCTCATTCCGCTATGCCGTTAAGTGCGCTCAGGCTGACTTTCTGCCGGCCATCGGCTGTGAAATTGTCCGGCGACAGCCAGCGCTCGAAATTGAGCTTGCGCTGCGGCCACTCGCTGTCGAGCATCGAATAGTAGGCCGTGTCGCGGTTCCGGCCTTTTGCGATCTTGTGCTGGCGCAGCACGCCCTCGAAGATGAAGCCATAGCGCAATGCGGCACGCCGCGAGGCTGCGTTGTGCGAATTGCACTTCCATTCGTAGCGCCGGTAACCCAGCGTTTCGAACGCATACCGCGCGAGCAGATATTGCGCCTCGGTGCCGAGTGCCGTGTGCTGAAGCGCCGGTGAATAGACAATGTGCCCAACCTCGATGACGCGCATGTCGGGCTGAATGTCCATGAGAGTCGCGATTCCGAGCGCGCGATTCGATGGTTCGACAATCGCGTAGGCATAAGGATCTTCCAGCGCAGCGCGCCGTGCGAGCCAGGTTGCGAATTCTGAAGCGCTATCGAACGGCCCGTACTGCGACATGTAAGTCCAGATCGCGTCGTGACCCTTGACGGCATCCCACATCGTCGCGGCATGGTTCGGGGTGAGCTTTTCAACGCGGCCGTAGCGGCCCGCAAGCGTCACCGGACCGGGGCGTGGGGCCGGCCGGTCATCGACAGGGGCGCCGATCGGCTGCCCGGTCGCTGGATGGCTTTGCGGGTTGCTCACGACTTGGGTCGGCGCTGCAGGTCGTCGTGGAAAAACTTGTTCAGCTCGGCATTTGTCACGACGCCCGCGAAGCTGTCGAACTTGCCGTCTTGCGCAATCTGCCGGGCCGATTGGATGAAAGCGTGCATGGCGATCCGCGCCATCGTGCCGCCGACGCTGATGCGGCGCACGCCGAGCGCCGCGAGATCATTGACGGTGTAACCGAACGCACCGTGATTGAGAAAGTTGATCGGCTTCGGGCCGACGGCCTTAATCGTAGCCGCGATCTGTTCTCGCGTTTTGATGCCGGGCGAATAGAGGCAATCAGCGCCGGCGTCGGCGAAGGCTTTCAGGCGGCGGATCGTTTCGTCGAGGTCGGGGCGATTATGGATAAAACCTTCCGTGCGCGCAGTGAACACGACGTCGCCGCCCGCCTTGTCGATTGCGTCGCGTGTCGCTCTTACGCGCTTGACCGCCAGGTCGAAGTCGTAAAGCGGGTTGCTCTCATCGCCAGTGAAATCTTCGATCGACAATCCGGCAACGCCGGTGTCGATGCA
>DATBTA010000328.1:0-4107 GCA_036559505.1 Pseudolabrys sp.
GATGCGGGCGCATGCCTTGGCATCCCCGCAATGACTGCCGCGCATGCAATTGCCCTCGCAGACATCGGCAAAGGCACCACCGTACTGGTTTCTGGTGGAGCCGGCGCCGTCAGCCAGTACGTCCTTCAGTTTGCAAAGGCCAAAGGCGCGGTCTGTCTCACAACGATATCCTCTCCTGAGAAAGCCAAAGCCGCGCAAGAGGCCGGTGCAGATCACACCATAAATTACAAGCGCGACAACGTCGGTGATCGCGTCATGGAACTCACCGGAAAGCGCGGCGTCGACGTCGTGATCGATATGGACTTGACCGCCAATGCAAAACTGCTTCCGGCAGTCCTGCGGCCAAAAGGCAGCGTCATCGTCTATGGCACCGGGCCGGAGGCGACCATTCCGGCGGCTTTCTGCCTGATCAACTCGATCCGATTGCAGTTTTTTCTGGTTTACGAGCTTGACGCAACTGAGCGTGAACGGGCCATTGCGATCATCGACAACGCGCTAAAGCAAGGCGTGCTGCTCAACCGGGTGGCGCAGCCGACGTACAAGCTCGAAGATATCGCTGCCGCTCATGAAGCCGTCGAACGCGGAAGCCTCGGCAACGTACTTATGATGCCGTGAGGCCGTCACACCGACGGCGCCACCACGGCTTCCGGAAATCCAGCCGCGTCGAGCGCGCGGCGCACGAGGCCCGACGTCTTCGCCACCTCTAGCAATTCGCTCGCGATCTGCAGCGCGACCGGCCGCCCTTTCGGCACGGCCACTGAAATCCCGGTCTGCTGGAAGTTACCGGGAAGAACGCGCGCGCCTGGAAGTTTCGGCAGCAGCCCGGCGAATGAATCGTGCGACAGCGCAAAAGCATCGCCCTGCCCTTGCCGCGCCATTTCAGTCATCTTGTCGACACTCGGCACCTCTTCGACGCTGGCATTCGGGGCAGTACGGCGGGCACTGCGAGCCGTCGTCGTGTTCGAAATTGCAACGATCCGACGACCGGGCTGATTGACCTCTTCGATGCTTTTTATGACCGAGCCAGCCGGCACCAAGTATGTGCTTTCGATGAAATAATATGCTGGGCCAAAATCGACGCGCTTCGCGCGCTCGGCATCCTGCGGCATGAAGGCAAGATCGCAGTCACCTTTAGCGACCGCATCGGTCACCTGGCCGGAATTGTCGTAGACTTGAAGGGCCAGCGGCAATTTCAGCGCCGCTGCAAACCCGCGGATCAGATCGACGGTAACGCCCTTGATCTCTCCTCCGCCGTCCCTGATCGCAAAAAAGGCGGATGCCGCGGGTGCCGTAACGACGCCGCCACGCAATGTCCCGGTAGGAGCGAGCTGTTTGAGATCCTCAGGACTGGTCATCCCGATGCATCTAGCACGACCGGTGATATGCCGCTATGGCGCCACACAAAATCGATGCACGTCATCGACGCTTGTCATAGACCTGGTTGGTGAAAGCGGGCCGCGTCGGGCGCTGAACAACGATAAATTCGTTCTCCGTGCCCTGGTGGCAGGCATTGCACGCCTGGGTGAGCTTGTCGTATCCGCTGACAAACGTTTTGTAGTCTTTGGCCTCAATCGACTTTTCCAAGGCTGCGATTTCTTTGGTGATCACGGCGTCAAGCATATCGGCCAATGGCAGATTCTTAAATGTCGGCACGAGATCCTGCACGTCACCCATGACTTCCTTGATTTCACCGAGCTGATACTCGGCGAGCCGCCAATTGCGTGCTTTTGCGGCAAACCAAAGTTTGTTGTGCTCCATCAAAATGACGTTCATGAATTGCTCGAGACCGGGTACATAGGTCTTCGGCACATTCTTGGCCGCGTCGCTCGCCGTCTCTTTCGTCGCACCGGGCGTTGGCTGTTGTGCTCTCGTCACGAGCGGCATCGAAATTGCGGCAATCACGAGCGAAATGAGGATTGAACGGCGCACGGCGTAATTCTTTCAATGCTAAGGCGCCACATGGCGTGGCGCTATCACTGTCACCTCATGTCGGTGAATTCAAGTCGGAATGCCAATATTGGAATTTGTCTAATTCGAATTTCTGTCGCACGTTTCGCGGCAGCTACATTCTGAACACGCCAAATCTTGTCGGCGGCACAGGCGCATTGAGCGTTGCGGAAAGCGCAAGCGCCAACACTCGACGCGTCTCCGACGGGGCGATAATTCCGTCATCCCAAAGCCGAGCCGTCGCGTAATAAGGGTTACCTTCGTGTTCGAATTGGTCACGCAGCGGTTGCTTGAATTCCTCCTCCTCAACCTCTGACCATTTGCCGCCGCCAGCCTCGATATTTTCACGCCGGACGGTTGCCAGAACACTGGCCGCCTGTTCACCGCCCATAACCGATATGCGTGCATTCGGCCAGGTAAACAGGAAGCGCGGGCCGTAGGCGCGCCCACACATCCCGTAGTTACCCGCGCCATATGAGCCGCCGATGATGACCGTGATCTTCGGCACCTGTGCGCAGGCGACCGCGGTGACCATTTTCGCACCGTCTTTGGCAATCCCGCCCGCCTCGTAGTCGCGCCCTACCATGAACCCCACGATATTTTGCAAGAACAGCAACGGAATGCGCCGCTGGCAGCAGAGCTCGATGAAGTGCGCCGCCTTTAGCGCACTTTCCGAAAACAGGATTCCATTGTTGCCCAGGATTCCGACGGGCATTCCGTGGATATGTGCGAATCCGGTTATGAGCGTGGTGCCATACAGCGCCTTGAACTCGTCGAACTCGGACGCATCAACAATACGCCCGATAACTTCCCGCACGTCGTACTGTTTCTTAAGATCCGCCGGCACGATGCCATCAAGTTCTGCGATGTCGAGGACAGGCTCGCGTGGCTTCACGAGAGGCATGTCGACGTTTTTCTTGGTATTCAAATTTGCGACGATGCGGCGCGCTATGCTCAGCGCATGATGATCGTCCTGCGCGTAGTGGTCTGCGACCCCGGACTTGCGGGCATGGACGTCTGCACCGCCAAGCTCCTCCGCGCTGACGACCTCGCCGGTCGCGGCCCTCACAAGCGGTGGACCGCCGAGAAAGATCGTCCCCTGATTCCTGACAATGATTGTCTCATCTGACATCGCCGGTACGTAAGCGCCACCCGCCGTGCATGACCCCATAACAATCGCGATTTGCGGAATATCAAGCGAAGACAGAGTCGCCTGATTGTAAAAAATACGACCGAAATGCTCGCGGTCAGGAAAGACCTCGGTTTGATGCGGTAGATTGGCGCCACCGCTGTCGACAAGATAGAGGCAGGGCAAACGGTTCTCGCGCGCAATTTCCTGAGCCCGCAAGTGCTTCTTTACGGTCATCGGAAAGTAAGTGCCGCCCTTGATGGTGGAATCGTTGCATACGATGACGCACTCGCGGCCTTCGACGCGTCCTATGCCCGTGATCAACCCCGCGCTGTGGATCGCCTCGTCATACATCTCGTTGGCAGCAAGCGGCGACAGCTCCAGGAAAGGCGACCCGTGATCAATCAAATTCATGACACGGTCGCGTGGCAGCAGCTTCCCGCGCGCCACATGGCGCTCCCGTGAACGCTCGGAGCCGCCTAAAGCCGCCTCGGCCCGGCGTGTCTGCAGCTCGCCGACGAGCGACCGCATGCGTTCCGTGTTGGCCCGATATTCTGCGGTGCCCTTGTCAACCGACGACGAAAGAATCGCCAAGACTTCCTCCTGGACAGCAAGAAAGGTGCCTTGGTGGAACCCGGAACGCAATGGCGAGCGTTTCATTGCAAATCCGTAAGTTTTCGGAACCGGCCGGTCGAACAAAACGTTTTTCCTGCGAGGTCCCGACGTCGTCGGGAATTTCGAGGGGCATCCAGAGGAGGCATCCCGTGAGGAAAACGAAACTGCTGTCGACCGTAGCGCTGGCGTTGCTGCTGGGCGGCGGCGCCGCTTCGGCACAAGGAATGAGCAAGGATCCGCCGGAACGCGCTCCCGCCGCACAGCAAAGTGCGCCGGCTGAAAAGGTCGCGCCTTCGATGAAGGCGGGCGAGCAAAAATCGCCGCAGACAACTGGCCAGGCCGCACCCGACAGCAAGGCAACCGGCAAGGGTCATGAGACGACCGGACAGTCCCCGAAGTCGCAGCCCACTGACAAG
>DATBTA010000329.1:0-5538 GCA_036559505.1 Pseudolabrys sp.
TTTCTGCGCACGCGCAGCAAGTGGCCAGGCAGCCACTACACCTCCGAGTAACGTGATGAACTCGCGCCGTTTCATTGCCTCCCCCGAGGCTCGGGACAAGGCATGCTAGCGGTTTAGGCGAGGCTCGGTAAGGGACGATCCGATGTCCGCTTTGGGTCAAAAGCGGACATCCTGCGATGCAGGAGTGACGTCCGCTTTACCCCTGAAAGCGGACATTGCTTGCGATAAGGTTCGGATCATGAAGCCCGTCTCTATCGCCTCAGTCCGCGCTCACGGCGTTCGCCGGCTGCTCGCCTATTGCAACGGCAAGCGTGAAGGTGACTGGCCCTGTCACCATTACGGCGAGCTGCCGATCGAGCGGTTCAAAGCAGAGGAAACGTTGTCAGATATACAACGCCGATGCCGCTGCACGATCTGCGGGTGGCGACGTGCTGATCTGAGACCGGACTATAGCAGGCAGCAAGCGGCGCTATACGGTGGCGGATGGATCATGCCGCCCTGATATGATGTTCCGCCTGTCCAAAGTGGAACAAGAGCCATGAGACATGACACGCTCTTATTTATGCTGGTCCCGGTGTATCTGATCGTCGTTGGAGCACTGGTCATTGCGCAGATGCCGCGAGAAGAAAAGAAACCCGTTGCTATGGAAGACAAGGCGCCCGCAGTCGGCAAGCCAGGCGATGCTGGTCCGCAGGCCGTTGGGTCGATCGGCGAACGGCGCTTAACGGCAGACTGTGAAAAGGAATTGCGGCGTGCATCCGATTTATTGAGGTTTTTTGCAAACAGAATCCAAATGGGAGAAGAAGCACAGTCGATCGTTGCCGACATGAGGCAGCAAGAGAAAAAAATATCGGACGTGTGCGAGTAGCTACTCGGTTACCCAGCAGGGAAATCCGGCCGAAGTCGCGCGTTCGCGCTGGATAGACAGGTCATGGCGGGCCCTTGTCGCTAACCTCGTTCGGCGCGATCATTGGCTTGAGCTTTATGATGCCGATCTTGGGAGACGAACGATGTTTACTTCGCGTTTTATAGGCGCGCTCACAGCCGTTGGCGCGCTGGTCTCGGTAGCCGAAGCGCAAAACACCACCGCCCCGTCACGGTGGGGACAAGGCGACGAAATCGGGATGGCCAATACGCTCGGCTCCGCCACCTGGCAGCGTTGCGCGCAATCTCTCGCAAACCCCCGATCCAAATCGTATGAAATTTCACACCTGCGCTCGAATACCATGCCGCAATCGCCGTTCGGCAAACCGCTGCGCGACAAATATGCGCCGACGGTTGGCATTCCAGGCACCGTCCATGCCTTCAACGGCGAGGAAACGGTGAGCGGGGAGCCCGGCGCTCAGGGCACGCAGATGGACGCCATTGGGCATTTTGCGGTGCTGCCCGAACCCTGGGACGGCAAGGGCGAATTCCCGGCCGACAAGGCCCGCTATTACGGCGGTTACAAGCAGTCCGACATCAAACCCACACCCGACTCCCCCCTGCAGAAGCTCGGCATCGAGAAAGTGCCGCCGATCGTCACCGCCGCGGTGCTGCTCGATGCAAAGACGTATCTCGGCAAGGGCGCTGCGATGAAGCCGGGCGATGCCGTCACGGCCAAGGACATCGAGGGAATGCTTCAGGCGCAGGGCCTGCAAAATCGCGGGCTGCTGCCCGGCGATGTGCTCTACATTTACACCGGCTGGGGCGACAACTGGAAAGATCCCGACACCGAGAAATTCTACTACACAAAAGGCCCCGGGCTCGCTTACGACGCCGCCAAATACATCGAAGACAAACAGATCGTGCTGATCGCGCTCGACAACCCGTTTACCGATCCGGTGGCGGACGGCTTCCTCCAGGGCAAAGCGGCCCCACCGGCCGGCACGCCTCCGAATACGCCGTTCGCGATCCATCATCACGATCTGACCCAGGCGGGCATCTACCAGATTCAGAACGCCAATCTCGGCGCGCTTGCCAACGACAAAGTCTGGGTGTCTTGCACAATGATCCTGCCGCTGCGCGCCCAGGGCAACTCCGGCTCGCCGGTCCGCCCTGTCGCCATCGGGGCGCCGGCGCAATAAAGGGCCGTTGATCTCCGCTTTGGGTCAGAAGCGGACATTACAAAAAAGAGGCCGCCAGAAGGCGGCCTCTCCGATTCCAGCGACCTGGAGTTCGTTATTTGAGCTGCTGCGAGATGTAGTCGAACTTGGCATTGAGGGTGCTGCCGATTGCATTGACGGTGGCAATGATCACGACCGAAATGCCGGCAGCGATCAATCCATATTCAATTGCGGTCGCACCCGATTCGTTTTTGAGAAAAGCGATAACTTTCGACATGAAGCGCGCTCCCTAACTCGTGAGCGTAGAACGCTAGCGCGGCATGGTTTAAGGAACCTGCCGAGCGTGGACGAACACTTTGTCCAGCCTTCCGGCGACCCGAGCTTTTCGCTGCTGAATTTTATGCGCCTGTGGCCTGAATTAATGAGACCGATATAGTTGTAACTCATTTACTGGCAAACCCAGCCGAAAGGGCTCCATCCGGTTAACCCGTTGGTATCCAGGCCCATCAAGTCCGTGAACAGCTGAGCCAACGGCTAGGCGGCTCTCAGCTGCGCAATCGCTTGATGTCCGCTTTGGGTCACGGGCGGACATTCGCGCATGATGGCGTTCGACGCCTGGGCGGGCACTATTAGTTCTGGTCAGCCTTGATATTGTTGTCCTTCACGACCCTGCCCCAGGTCTGCATCTGACCGGAGACGAAGGCGCGCATTGCTTCGGGGCCGCCAAGGGTAAGCGAGACCTGCTGAGTTTCGGTCAATTGCTTGGCGATGCGCTCCTCGCGCAAAGCGGCCGCCATCTCGTTGCTGAAACGCTCAATGACCGGCTTTGGCGTGCCGGCCGGCGCAAAGATGCCCCACCAGGCGTAAGCCTCGAACCCGGGAAAGCCGCTTTCGGCCACCGTCGGCACCTTGGAAATGAACTGATTGCGCTCTTTGCCGGTCTGCACGAGCGGGCGAATGGTCCCGGCGTCGACCTGCGGCATCGACAGCGCGGTGCTGCCGACCAGAAGATCGACGTGGCCGGCAACCGCATCGTTCATCGCCGGACCGCCACCGCGATAAGGCACGTGCGTCAACTTCACGCCGGCACGCTGTGACAGCAGCGCCATCGCGAGATGCCCAACGCTGCCGCTACCGACCGAGCCGTAACTGACCTTGCCCGGATTGTCCTTCGCAAAAGCGATGACATCGGCCAGCGTCTGGTAGGCTTTCGCCTTCGCCGTGGTGATCATGTAAGGCGCAGTGCCAATCAGAAGCACCGGATCGAGATCCTTCTCGCTGTCGTAAGACAGGCTCGGCAGCACGAATGGGTTTGCGGCATGGTTGTCGAACACCACCAGCCAGGTATTGCCATCGGGCGGCGATTTCACCACTGCGGCGGTGCCAACACTGCCGGAAGCGCCCGACCGGTTCTCGATCACGACGGTGGTGCCGAGGCGTTGCTGAAGCCCTGGCTGGGCCAGTCGCATGATTGCGTCAGTCGATCCGCCCGGCGGATAAGCCACAACAATTCGCACAGGGCCGGACGGCCAGGATTGAGCTCGCGCCAACGTTCCGGCCAAAGGCGCGGAAATGCCGCCAAGCACAAGCGAGCGCCGTGTAAACATGACATGTCCCCCCGTTATAGGGGCGCCAGCATACATTTATTTGCGTCCAATGCACGGGAAGCGCGGCCGGGTTCATCTGCGAAAAGCTTCAATAAAAAAAGGCCGCCAACCGAGGCGGCCTTTTCCATGTCGGCAATCCTAGCAAGTTTTGTCGACTAGCTTTCCCGTTCCGGGGGTTGGCTGCGCTTGCACGGTTTGTATAGCCGCGCCCACATCATCCGAATCCCCATCGTGGTCTGGCCCAGGGCCTTCTGCCCTTTCAGCTCCGCTGACTGTCGAGACGACAGGATGAGAGCCAATTGCCGCGACGCTCATAGATAGTTACTCCACTGACAAGTGCGCCCCCGCGGTCAACGATGGCGCGCGCAGTCTGAAGAGTCCTTTAAGACCGGCATAAAACCGGCGTTAATTTGCGATGTTCGCTTTACATCGGCGCTCCCCGCGAGCAGACATGTGTGCGCGCTATTTCCCGGCCACACGCGCGGCAATACGGTCGCGCACAAGATCCAGATGCATGCGCAGGGTGTATTGCATGCTGGCGTATTTGACCGGCAACTGCAGTTCGCTTGCGCTCGCATAGAGCCGGTCAAGCCTCGCGTTGAGTGCGTCCCGGCCCACACCCGATGCCAGCTCGCGTTCGATCGATTTCATCTCGTCGTAGAGACGCCGAATCCTGGATTGCATCAGCCAGTCATAGGCCCGCGGCAGAAGGTTGAACGCGGGATAAAGCAGAACGAGCACCGGAACGAAAACGACCAGAAATCTTTCGACCAGTGCTGCCATCCAGAATGGAAGGTAGGCCTGGAGCACGGGCCGGCCGCTCTTGTAGAAGCGCTGCGCTTCCTCGCTGAGCGGCAGATCGAGGGCTTCCGCTGCTGGAAACTGACCGGCCTTCTGGAATATTCCCGGCGGAGAGTGAATCTCCACCGCGGCGTTGAGCAGAAGATACTGGATGGCCGGATGCAGATCGCCGCGCACCGCAAGGCTCGCCTTCGGCGCCAACAGGATGGTGTCGGCAGGCGGGCGGTTCGCCGCGAGATCGGCGACGCCGGCCGGCAGCACGACCTTGTTCAAGAAAGGATAAAGCGCAACGAGGGCATCCGGCCGGGGCGCGCTCACGACCTCGATTCCATCGGCCTCCATCAGGCGCCGCACCACCGGCGAATCCCAGCCCGACACGATGAAGGCAATGGAGATGTCGCCGGCAATGAGTTTGTCTGCCGCCTCCTCGGGCGGAAATCCAAGGAGCTCACCGACGACGCTGTCGATCTTGTTCCGTTTGAGGATCTCGAGCGCAAGGGCGCGGCCGCCGCTTCCTTCCGGGCCGATCGAAACGCGGCGGCCGCGAAATGCCTCGATGTTCCGGCCAATCCCGCTTCGATAAAATACCCATAATGGCTCGAAAAACATGGCGCCGAGCGACTCGATATTCGGCGATTCTTCTTTCGTGGTCGTGCCGCCCTGGATAAATCCGACCTGCACGCCCGACCGGCGATCGCGCAGCCGCGCGAGATTGTCGAGGCCGCCCGTCGTGTTGACCAGCCGAAGCCTGACGCCGGACCTCGCCAGGATGTCCCGGTAGCGCAGGCCCAGCTCATGGTAGGCGCCGCCCGCGGCGCCGGTCGCCATGGTCACCGTGCGCGGGGGCAGCGTCAGAAAAATAAAAAGGCCCGCCGCCAGCAGAATGGCGGCCGGCACCGCAAAAATGATCCAGTACCAAAATCTCTCCAGGCTAACCCCCGATCAGCGTAAAACTGCGCTTATCAGCGACGACGTGCATGCATCATGCGTCATGGGTGATAATTGTAAAACCGGGCTCCGTTCGGGTTTCCGGATGAGCCGGCTGGTCGGTGACGACCAGAGTCGAACCCGGATGCATCATCGCC
>DATBTA010000330.1:0-2929 GCA_036559505.1 Pseudolabrys sp.
GTCCGGCTTGTCTTCACCCGCGAGGAATCCATCATTTCCACGGCCAAACGCCATCCGTCGCGCACGGTTCTGCGCATGGGATTGATGCGCGACGGCCGCATTCGCGCACTGGAAATGAAGATGATCTGCGATGGTGGTGCCTATGGCCTGTCGACCGAAGGCGTCATGCGCAAGGCTGCAATCCTCGCGGCCGGCCCTTACGCCATTCCCAACGTGAAAGTCGACACCTACGGGATCTACACGAACAACACGCCATCCGGTGCTTTCCGGTCCTTCGGAGCGCTGCAGACGGCGTTCGCTACGGAATCTCAGCTCGACATCTGTGCCGAACGGCTCGGCCTCGATCCGTTCGAGATTCGCCGCATCAATGCGATGCGTGATGGCGCGCTCACACATACCAAGGCCAAATTGACGTCGGTCAGCCTCACACGCGCCCTCAATTCGCTCGAGAAGGCGTCCGGCTGGGAAGCCGGAGCGCCGCACTCACGCGGTGACACACGGCGCGATCTTGGGCGCGACGACGTCCGTCCGCCTTGCGCGCTCGGCGCGCGGTTCAAGGCGGCGGAAAAACAGGAAGCGGCGGAGTAGGCGCATGGCCCGCAAGCGCGGACGAGGAATGGCGGCATGCTGGTACGGGATCGCCCGCACCGCGGTCATCGATCGCGCCGCCGCCTGGGCCGAGATCGACGACGGTGGCAGCGCGAAGGTCGTAACTGGCGTCACCGAGATCGGCGAGGGCATTCTCACCGTACTCGCGCAAATTGCCGCGCACGAGATGGGCGTGAAGCCCGAGCATGTCGTGATCGGCGATAATGACACCGCGCGGGCGCCGGAAGCCTCGCACGCCGGCGCGAGCCGCCAGACCTACATGATCGGCAATGCCGTCGCGCTCGCCTCGCGCGAGGCGCGCAAGCGGCTGGTCGATGTCATGGCGGAGGTGTGGGATGTCGATGCCGAAGCGATCCGCACCGGCAACGGCGAAATCTGGGCCGAGAATACCAATTATCGCATCACTATGGGCGAGGCCGTGAGCACGGCGAAAAATCGCGGCGTTGTTCCGGTCGGCTCGGCGACCTTCGGGACGGACACAACCGGTCTCCACCCGGTCGATGGCTCCGGAAGGCCTTGGCAGGCTTACGTTTTTGGCGCGCAGGTGGCGGAGGTCGAAGTCGATACCGTGACCGGCGAAGTGCAGGTGCTCGGCATCTGGGCCGCTCACGACGTCGGCCGCGCAGTCAACCCGCAAGGCGTGGAAGGGCAAATTGAAGGTGGCATCGTCCAGGCACTCGGGCAGGGGTTGATGGAGGACTACAAGCTCGATGGCGGCCGCACGAGCACGTCAGGCTTCGCCAAATATATACTGCCGACCGCGCTAGACGTGCCGCGGATCAATTCGATCATTATCGAGGATCCTGATCCGATCGGGCCGCTTGGGGTCAAAGGCGTAGGAGAGCCGGCAATGGTGCCGACCATTCCGGCCGTCATGAATGCAATCTACGATGCGGTAGGCGTCCGCATCACTTCACTGCCGGCAACGCCGGAAAAGGTGCTGATGGCGATCCGCGAGAAAGAACGAAGCGAAGCCATGCGGGCCGCGGAGTGAATGTTGTTTGTTTTGTCTGGGAGAAGTTTGAAGCGCACAGCGTAAATAAAGCAAAGAGGGAGGATATGATGAAATACGTGGCTAAAATCGCAGGAGCGCTCGCCGCGCTCGCCATTGCCAGTGCGGCGCACGCGCAAAATTACCCAACGCGCGAAATCAAGATGATCGTGCCATTCCCCGCCGGCGGACCGAGCGACATTGTCGCCCGCATTGCGGCGGATGGCATGAGCAAGCACCTTGGTCACAACATCATAATCGAGAACGTCGGCGGCGCCGGCGGTACAGTCGGCGCAACGCGTGCGTCTGAAGCTGCGCCTGACGGCTATACCCTGTTTGCGGCCAGCATGGGCACGATCATCGCGGCGCCGACATTCTATCCAAATCTCAAATACGACTCGACCAAGGATTTCGAGCCGATCGGCATGTCGGCCAATGCGCCCGCGGCGGTCTCCATCAACAAGAACATCCCGGTGAAGGATCTGAAAGAGTTCATCGCCTGGGCAAAGCAGAAGGGCCCCGAGGTGAAGCAGGCCTTTGGCGGTGTGGGCGGTACCTCACACATGGCTTGCCTGTTGTTCAACCAGGTCGCCGGCATCAAGCCGACCATGGTTGCCTATCGCGGCATGGGTCCCGGCATGAACGATCTGATGGGCGGGCACGTCGACATTGCCTGCGAGCAGGCCCTCGTCATGGCGGCAGCCATCCAGGGCGAGAAGGTTAAGGGCATGGTGGTCGCCGGTCCGCAGCGCCTTTCGGCCATCCCGGACGTCCCGACCGCCAAGGAAGCTGGCGTGTCAGATTTTCAGCTCAACATCTGGAGCGGAATCTATGCGCCCAAGGGCACACCGAAGGAAATCGTCGCCAAGCTCGCCGATGCGCTCAACAAGGCCCTAGACGATCCGGCGACGGCGGAAAGGCTCGGCAAGCTCGGCGGCACCGTGCCGCCGAAGTCGGAACGTGGCCCCGACTACCTTCGCAAGACCGTGGCGTCGGACATTCCGCGCTGGGCGCCGACGCTGAAGGAAGCGGCGGAAGCCAGCAAGCAGAACTGACGCCGATGTGCAAGGACACCGCCGCGATGGCTTCATCGCGGCGGTGTTGTTTAACGGGCAAGGGAAACATGAGGTCGCTCGACAAGTTTAAAGTGATCGACGGATAGGAGCGATTCATGCCCCGCATCGATGTCGGTCACATTACGCTGAACTACGAGGAGCGCGGCCAGGGCGAGGCGATCCTGTTCATTCCAGGTTTGGTCGGCTTGCTCAACGCTTGGGAATTCCAGGTTGCTGAATTTTCCAAACGCTATCGCTGCATCTCCTTCGACCA
>DATBTA010000331.1:0-21805 GCA_036559505.1 Pseudolabrys sp.
CAGATCCTTGGTGAAAATTACGAGCTGCGGTCCTAGCACGGCAGCAAAAACGCCGCCCGCAAGCACCCATGAAACGACCTTCGGTCGATAGGCGTCGCTCGCGGTGTCAGCGGCAGCAAACCGGTAAGATTGGTGTGCGGCCGCATAGAGACCTCCGCAAAACGTCCCGAAGAGAAGCAGCCAGAAATTGTCGTTCATCACAGCCGAATAGGAGATCAGACCGGACAGAATGCCGAAGGCCGACCCGCACTGAAGGGCGAAGCGGCGGCCAAATTTGCGCGCCAGCACACCGAGCGGCAACGTGCCGAGCCACATGCCGAGCACCATCGCCGTCACCGGCAACGTTGCCAGGCCCTTGTCCGGCGCGAGCACGGCACCAACGATACTCGCGGTACTCACGATGACGGTGTTATTGCCGCCCGCGAGCGCCTGTGCGGCCGATAGCACCATGGCATTCCGCCGTGCCAAATTGTCGTCTGGCACGATGTGCTCGAGCGGCTCAGCAGCAGCGGACATGTGTGTCCTCGGGAAAAAGCCGCTCTTTGTATCGGCGGCGGCAGCGAATCGCCACTGCCGGTGCCGCAGATCAGGGATGATTTTTATTGAAACCGCGATTTCGGGCGCTGATAGATGCAGCCGCCGGCCTAGCGCTTGCGCGTTGCTTTCGGGGGCCGTTTAGCCGGAAACTCAAAAACGCCGGGGTGACGGATGCTTGCCTCCCGCGCTTCCGCAATCGATCGTGCGCCGATCTGGCCGAGAGACGCACGCAGCTCGTCGATATAGAGGTCGATCAGATAATCCGGCCCGTCGTCGCCAAGCGCAGCAACCGCCCAGAGGAACGACTTGCCAGCAAAAGCGGCGTTCGCTCCAAGCGCCAGAGCCCGCATCACGTCCTGGCCACTGCGGATGCCGCTATCGAGAAGAATGGTCGCCCTTTTGCCGACCGCCGCGGCAATGGCCGGGAGCACGTCGATCGACGTCGCAAGAGCCTCGATCTGCCGGCCGCCGTGGTTCGAAACCCAGATGCCATCGATGCCGAGTCCGGCCGCGATTTCGGCATCCTCAGGATGCATTACGCCTTTGACGGCCATCGGGCCTTTCCACGCGTCGCGATACCGCTTGACCTCTTCCCATGAAAACGCACCGCCCATGCGGGCGCGGGCATACGCGATGATCTCATTCGTTCCAGCACCGGGTCGAGCATAGTCGCTGATGGTTGCAAAACGAGGATAGCCATTGCGTAACAGGGCCAGCAGCCACCGCGGCCGCACCAGCATCTCGTAAATCATCCGGGCATTGGGACGAAACTCATGGGCAAGACCAGCATAGGTCTCGCGCGAACGTGTCGTCCGAACGGGAACATCGAGCGTAAGAACGAGGACCTTGGCATCGACCGCCTGTGCCCGTCGCACGAGGTCGAAACCAATTTTATGGTCGTCGTGCCAGAACCTGTAGAGCTGGAGCCAGAACACATCCGGCGCTGCCTCCGCAGCTTCCTCGATCGTGGCGCCGCCCGCGACACTCAAAGTGTAGGGAACTCGGACGCGCTGAGCAGCCTTCGCCATCAGAAGATCGGCGCCCGGCCACACAAGCGACGGACCACCCATCGGGGCCATGCCGATCGGAGCGCTGTAGCTGCGCCCGAACAACTTTACGTCGACGGGAGGCAGTGTGGGCATCACCCCGTAGCGCGGAGCAATCTCGACTGCGTCCAGAGCCGCCCAATTGTGGGCTATGCCCACGTCGTTGCCGGCGCCAGTGTCGCCATATTCGAACGCAAAAAGCGGCACGTTGCGCGGGGCATGACGCCGCAGCCACGCTGTGGTCGGAAATTTCCTGTGATGCTTCTGAAAGTTCGGGTGCTTGTCGACCGGAGTGACCGCCGCTTTCTTCGCCGTCATGTCATGCATCGTGAATTTCCGTCTCTTCCCAGCGCATTATAGCCTTGAGCGCGCCGTTCGTCCCGCCAATTCAGAAGTGACTAAAAGAGGCGCGCTTGAAGACCAACGGCTTGCCCGTGGCGTCGATGAAACGAGCGCCCTCGCCCGTTTTGATCTCTCCGAGCTCGGTGACCGGGACACCCGCGGCCTTTGTCGCGGAGCGAAAGCTTTCGGCCTTCTTGCTCGGCACGGTACAAATAATTTCATAATCGTCACCACCGGTGAGAGCCAACTCAAGCGTGGCCGGCTCGCCCGCAATAACAGTCTTGGCGGCATCCGATAAGGGTACGCTTGCGACATTGATATCGGCTGCAACGCCAGAGGCCCGGCACAGCTTGGCGAAATCGCCGACCAACCCATCCGAAATATCCATCGCCGCTGAGGCGTGATTACGGATGGCTTCGGCCAGCACATTGCGCGGCTGCGGCAGGAGATAACGCGACATCAAATGTTGGCGCTGCGCTTCGTTGAGCTTCCACGTTTTGGCCTTTCCGCCGCGAAGTGCCACGCCGAGCGCGGCATCCCCGATCGTGCCCGTCACGAAGACACGATCCCCGGCTTTCGCGCCGGCCCGGCGGACCATGGTCCCCTCCGGCACACTGCCGAACATGGCGATCGAAACCGTGACTGGCCCCGGGGTACGATCGGTGTCGCCCCCGAACAGCGGGCAGCCGAACAGCACTGCGTCACCCCGCAACCCTTCCGCAAATCCGCCGAGCCAGTCTTCTTTAATATCCTTCGGGATCACCAATGAAAGCAGAAAGCCGAGCGGGCGCGCTCCCTTTGCGGCAAGATCGGAAAGGTTGACGCGAAGCGCTTTGCTCGCCACAGCCTGCGCGGCATCTTCAGGAAAGAAATGGACGCCACCGACGATCGCGTCGGTCTTGAGCACGAGATCGCATCCTAGTGGCGGCTTGATGAATGCGGCGTCGTCGGATAGCCCAAGCGCGCCAGGATCGGTCGCGATCGGCCCGAAGAAATGCGCGATCAGGCGATCCTCGGCGGAGATGTCATCAGGCGCAGCCATTGTCCTATCCGGTCGCGCGGCCGAATTCGGTCGCGCGCAAACGCCGTGCCAGATGATCGAGAACGGCATTGACCATTCCGGTCTCGTCACGCTCGACAAAAGCAGCGGCAACGTCAGCATATTCAGCAACCACGACACGCGCTGGCACATCTTGCCGATGCGTTAGTTCGTACGCCCCCGCCCGCAACGCCGCGCGCAGGACGGTATCGACGCGTTTGAGCGGCCAGCTTTTCGACAAAGCCTCGTCGATCAAAGGATCAAGCTCACGTTGCTCGCGCACGACGCCGGACACCACGTCACGGAAGAACGCAGCCTCGGCCGGCAGGTATTGCGCGCCCTCTACCTCACGCCCGATCCAATGACTCTCGAACTCGGCCAAAATCTCATTCAGGCCGCTTCCTGCAAGATCCATTTGATAGAGAGCCTGTACCGCGGCAAGACGCGCAGCGCCGCGTTTGTTCGCTTTACGCGCCTCATTGTCACGTGCAGCCCCAGTAGCCATCAGCGCCAAACCAATGTGTGTTTGAGGGCGACCATCGTGAGCGCGGCTCGCGCCGCGGCACCGCCCTTGTCGCCCTCCTCGACACGGGCGCGCGCATTCGCCTGAGCCTCATTCTCTACAGTAAGAATCCCGTTTCCGAGGGCAAGGCGCTCGCTCACGGCAAGATCGATGAGCGCCCGCGCGGATTCATTCGCGACGATGTCGAAATGATGGGTCTCCCCGCGGATCACACACCCAAGTGCAACGACGCCATCATAAGGCGCTCGCCTGCGCTTCGCCGCATCAATTGCAATCGCAATGGCGGCGGGAATTTCCAAGGCGCCCGGAACGGTAACGCGGTCATAGCGCGCGCCGGCTTTGTCCAGAACGCGTGTCGCGCCGCGTAGCAGCTCGTCAGAAATCGCGTCGTAAAAGCGCGCTTCCACGATCAGCATGTGCAGGTTGTCAGCTGCCGTTGCGCTGCGCTTTTTCCTTGCCATCACCAATGTCCTCATCAACCGGGGTCGTAGCAAGTGGCCCATGCCCGAACAAGGGGCAGCTAACTGGCCTCACGACTGCATTTCCATCAGTCGTGCGGCGTAACGGGCCATGGTATCGACCTCGAGATTGACATCGTCGTCCTTGCGCAAGGCTCCGAATGTCGTTGCCCTCAATGTATGCGGAATGACAAGCACTGAAAAAGTATCCGCTTCCACGACATTGACAGTCAGAGAGACGCCATCGAGCGCGACCGACCCCTTTGGTGCGACAAATCGAGCGAGTCCGGCCGGCGCCCGCAGCGCAAAGCGTGCCATGTCCGTCATGTCTTCACGGGCGACGACCGTCGCAATCCCGTCAACGTGCCCGGCCACAAGATGACCGCCTAGCTCGTCGCCGAATTTCAGCGGGCGCTCGAGGTTGATTTTCGATCCGTGCCGCCAGCGGCCGGCCGTAGTGACGCGTAAAGTTTCGGCCGCCGCATCGACGGCAAACCAGACACGGCCATCCTCTTCACCGGCATCAACCACTGTAAGGCAGACTCCGGAGCACGCGATCGACGCGCCTTGAATGATCTCAGACCGCCCATAGCTGCAAAAAATGGTCAGACGGTGCAGTTCTCCAGCGCGCTGGCTTACCGAGCGCACCTCGCCGAGATCAGTGACAATGCCGGTGAACATGATCTAACCGCGAACAAAATTTTCGATCGTGTCCGTTGCAAGCTTCTCGCTTCCCCGCAATGTGAGGCGGCCGGTCATTGCTTCGAGCGGCATACCCTCCAACGGGTCGATCCCCGTATCGCCGATGATTTTCTCGCCGCGCACCAGAATTGCTTCGTCCACAAGATTCGCCGCAACGAGGCTCGATGCAACAGTCGGCCCACCCTCGACCAGGCACCGCGTGATCCCCTGTTCCGCAAGTTTTTTCAGAGTTTGGTTCAGGTCGAGCCGGCCATTATCTTCGTCGACGCGGAAGACTTTGCAGCCTTTCTGCTGAAGGATTTCCTCGGCGATTGCCGACGGCCGATGGGAGGTGAAGACCCAGGTCGGGGTCTCGCGCACGGTTGCAACAACCGATGTCGCAAGCGGCAGGCGCAAATCCTCATCGAGCACAACGCGCACCGGCGAGCGTTCGAACATCCCCGGCAGACGACAAGTCAATTGCGGATCGTCTGATAGAACCGTGCCGATGCCGACGAGGATGGCGTCGTTTGCCGCTCGAATTTGAAAGATGCGCTCGCGCGCGGCCTCGCCGCTGATCACCGCCGGCCTGCGGCCGGCAAGACCGGCCTTGCCATCGGCGGAAATCGCGAGCTTAAGCGTGACGTGCGGACGCCCCTTCGTGACGCGCATGACGTGGCCGGCATGAATGCGTCGCGCCTCTTCGGCGCCAAGCCCGACCTCTACAGTAATGCCCTTTGCGCGCAGCCGTTCGTGTCCCTGCCCCGCCACTTCCGGATTTGGATCCTCCATCGCGGAGACGACGCGCGCGATCCCGGCGCGGATGATCGCATCTGCACAGGGCGGCGTCTTGCCTTGATGCGAGCACGGCTCAAGCGAGACATACATCGTCGCGCCTTGCGTCGCCTTTTTTGCCCGCCGCAGGGCCTCGACTTCGGCATGCGGTCTGCCGCCCTCTTGCGTCCAGCCACGCGCAATAACAGCTCCGTCCTTCACGATCACCGCGCCAACCGCAGGATTGGGCCAGGTGTTACCGAGGTTGCGCCGGCCAAGGGCAAGCGCGATGCGCATGAAACGCTCATCATCTGGTTGTGCGGTTGCGGCGAGCTGCTCGTTCATTTGCGCGCGCTGGCTGCGGGCCGGCCATCGTCCTCGCCCGACAACTCATCAAGGGCGGCGCGGAAGTCCTTGGCCTCGCGGAAGTTGCGATAGACTGACGCAAAACGCACATAAGCGACGTCGTCGAGCTCGCGCAAATGCTCCATCACGATCTCGCCGATCGCTTCCGACGAAGTCTCGCTCTCGCCCTGGCTTTCCAGCTCGCGCACGATCTTGGAGACCATTTGCTCGATGCGCTCCGGCTCAACGGGCCGCTTACGCAACGCAATCTGTACTGAACGCATGAGCTTGTCGCGATCGAAGGGAACGCGGCGACCGTTGCGCTTGATGACGGTCAATTCGCGCAGCTGCACGCGCTCGAAGGTCGTGAAGCGGAAATTGCAGGTCAGGCAAACGCGGCGGCGGCGGATCACAGCCGAATCTTCGGTCGGCCGCGAGTCCTTCACCTGCGTATCGAGGCTGCCGCAACTTGGGCAACGCATGCCGCCCCCAATCCTCAGTCCTGATAAATCGGAAACCGTCCGATCAAGGTCTTTACTTTGTCACGTACGGCCGCTTCCATCAGCGAATCTTCCTCGACGTGCTTCTGCGACAGCACATCGAGCACCTCGACGATCATGTCGCCGACCTGGCGGAATTCGGCGATACCGAAGCCGCGTGTGGTGCAGGCTGGCGTGCCCAGGCGAATTCCAGAGGTTATCGTTGGCTTTTCCGGATCGAACGGAATGCCGTTCTTGTTGCAGGTAATGTGCGCCCGGCCCAGCGCCGCTTCCGCCACCTTGCCGGTCAAGCGTTTCGGCCGCAGGTCGACCAGCATCAGATGCGTGTCAGTGCCGCCCGAGACGATATCGAGTCCGTGCGATTTCAGCGTCTCGGCGAGCGCCTTGGCATTCTCGATCACGTTGCGGGCATAGGCGCGGAACGCCGGCCGCAGCGCCTCGCCAAAGGCGACAGCCTTCGCAGCGATCACATGCATCAGCGGTCCGCCCTGCATTCCGGGAAACACCGCGGAGTTGAGCTTCTTCGCAATGTCCTCCTCATCCGACAGGATCACGCCACCGCGCGGACCACGCAGCGTCTTGTGCGTCGTCGTCGTCACCACATGCGCGTGCGGAAATGGCGAGGGATGCACGCCAGCGGCGACAAGCCCGGCGAAATGCGCCATGTCCACCATCAAGAGAGCGCCGACCTCGTCGCAAATCGTCCGAAAAGCGCGGAAATCGATTATGCGCGGATACGCCGAGCCCCCGGCTATGATCAGCTTTGGCTTATGCTGACGCGCAAGCCGTCCAACCTCCTCCATGTCGATCCGGTGGTCGTCACGGCGAACGCCATACGGCACCGGCTTGAACCATTTTCCCGACATGTTGACCGGTGAGCCGTGCGTGAGGTGGCCGCCCGCAGCAAGATTGAGTCCCATAAAAGTGTCGCCCGGCTGCAACAGCGCGAAGAAGACCTCCGCGTTGGCCGAGGCACCCGAATGCGGCTGCACGTTCGCGAACTTGCACCCGAACAACTTCGTGACGCGGTCGATTGCCAGCCGCTCGGCGACATCCACGTACTGGCAGCCGCCGTAATAACGTTTGCCCGGCAGGCCCTCGGCGTATTTGTTGGTCAGGACCGATCCCTGCGCTTCCAGCACCGCCCGTGAGACGATGTTCTCGGAGGCGATCAGCTCGATCTCGTCGCGCTGGCGCCCGAGCTCTTTCCCGATCGCGTCGGCGATATCCGGGTCGACATCGCTCAACGGGGCCGAGAAGAGAGCCTCGATATCGCCTGCAGCCTTGGGGTTCGACGTCGCCGACATCACGATCTCCTGGCGCCGCGAGCTATCGGCGCCGAACGATGAAATAGGTCCGGGATTGCGTCCGGAAATAGCATATCGACGCCGAACCGCCAAGCATTGGGCTGTGGACCGCTTGCGGCCGCAACATCTAGGGGCCGCTTTTGGCGCCCGACAGGCGCAAGAAAAACCCCGGCCGCAAGGCGGCCGGGGCAATTCCAATCCCCGAAGTCGAATTAGAGCCGGTAAAGGATCTGGTCGGTCCAGAAGCGCTCGAGCCGGTGCAGTGACTTGTTGAGCGTGGAGAACTCTTCGGCATTGATGCCGCCCACCTGCTCAACCGTGCGCACGTGCTTCTGGTAAAGCGTCTCGATGATGTCGCGCACCTCGCGGCCCTTGTCGGTGAGCTTGATGCGCACCGAGCGCCGATCGACCCGCGAACGCTGGTGATCGAGGAACGCCATCTCGACGAGCTTCTTGAGGTTGTAGGAAACGTTCGAGCCGAGATAGTAGCCGCGCGTGCGCAGCTCACCGGCCGTCAGCTCCTTGTCCCCAATGTTGTAGAGGAGCAGCGCCTGCACCGAATTGATGTCGGAGCGACCGCGCCGATCGAATTCATCCTTGATCACGTCGAGCAAGCGGCGATGCAGCCGTTCGACTAGCGTCAAGGCCTCCAAGTACTGTGGCCGAATGTGGTCAAGCGTCGCCTCTCGTCCGGCGGGCTCGACCGTCTTAGCGACGGCTTTCATGTTCAACGCCCCTTGCGTTCTGTATGCACGTTTCCGGTTGCGAGGCCCTGTCTTCCTCGTTCCGGATGGGGCGCACCCTAAAAGAGCCAGTCTAAAATCGGCTTAAATAACACCATAAAGATTAGGTTTATTTGCGACGGTGAACGCTCTGTTGACCTTACAATTCTACAAAAGCGCGCAAGCCTTCGTTCACGCTAAAAGCCTGCGTCACCCGCGAACAAAACGAATGATGCCAGAAAAATCGCGCGTCGCTTCACCGCTTGCCACATATTGGGAATAGATACGCTCGGCATCGGCACCAAGTTCTGTGTTGGTTCGCGTCGCCTTTGCCGCATCTTGGGACAGCTTAAGATCCTTCAGCATCATCGCGGCGGTGAACCCGGCCTGGTAGTCGCGGTTGGCGGGCGACGTGGGAACCGGTCCCGGTACGGGACAATAGGTTGTCAAAGACCAGCATTGCCCCGACGACTTCGAAGAAATATCGAACAACTTCTGGTGATCGAGGCCGAGCTTCTCGGCCAGGACGAAGGCTTCCGAAACAGCGATCATCGATATGCCGAGGATCATATTGTTGCAGATCTTGGCGGCCTGCCCGTTGCCCGGGCCACCCGCGTGCACGATTGTCTTGCCCATTTTATCGAGGATCGATTGGGCGCGCGCGAATGCCTGCGCGCTGCCGCCGACCATGAACGTGAGCGTTCCGGCGGTCGCTCCGCCGACGCCGCCTGAAACAGGCGCATCAAGCATCAGCAAGCCCTTCTTCTCCGCCTCCGCAGCAACCGCGCGTGCCGTTTCAACGTCGATGGTTGAGCAATCGATCAGCAGCGTACCTGCATTCGCGTTCTCGATGATCCCGGACGAGCCGAGATAGACGTCGCGCACCTCCTTGCCAGACGGCAGCATGGTGATGACGACGTCCGCCCGCGACGCTGCCCCCTTTGCCGCCTCGACGCTTGCGCCGCCGGCTGCCTTGAGCTTCTCGATCGCCGCTGGATTGACATCGACGCCTTCGACCTGATGACCGGCCTTGAGCAGATTCTGTGCCATCGGCAATCCCATATTGCCGAGGCCGATAAATCCGATGCGCGCCATGGCGCCCTCCCGTTTACAGCGGATGTTCTTGCGCGGACTTCAACGCAAGCCAAAGATAAAGAGCAAGCAGGGCACCCTCTAGGGCACCCGTGAGCCAGCCACCGCCGAACACCTGTGGAAAAAATATTTCCACCGCCAGCATTGAGGCAACTGACGTGAGCCAGATCACCGCGCCCCATGCCGCCGCAAGCCAGAGCCCTATGGCCGCAACAAGATCGATGACGGCGAAAAAGACGGTCGCGGTCTGCCACGCGATTGAATGATATTCAAAGGATAGTGTCTCCCCGAATCCTATCCCGCAGACCTGCGCCCAGTGATAGAGCCCCTTGAACATCGAGATGGCGGCCATTGCCCTCAGAAAAAGAACAAGCCGCCTCGTCCAACGCCCGATCGATCGATCACCCTCGTGCTCATGAACCGGCTCAAGAGTTCGAACGTCTTCGTGAGTGACCGGTTCGTTCACGGCAACACCAATTCAGCTTCCCCGAGCGGCGCGAAATGGCGTTCGACGTCCGCGACACCCACTTCGGAAATTTCCGCCGGTTGCCAGCGCGGCTCGTTGTCCTTGTCCACGATCACGGCGCGTACGCCTTCATAAAAGTCGTGTCCTTCGACGATCCGCGACACTATGCGGAATTCCGTACGCATGCACGTCTCGAAATTCCAGCGCTTGCCGCGACGGACCTGCGCCAAGGCAATTTTCAGGCTGAGCGGCGACTTGGTGCGTATCGTGGCCGCGGTTTTGCGCGCCCATTCGGCGTCGGCAGATGATGATCGTCTCTCGCGATCGAGAGCATCGAGAATCTCTTCAACCCGATCGGCCGCAAAGATGCGATCGATGGCACCCTTGCGCTGCGCGATCGGCCCCTCCTCCACCGGTTTGGCGAAGGCGGCAAGCACGGCGTCAACGGAGACAGTCCCCATCAGCCCATCGAGGACCGCGTCAAATTGCGCGGATGAGATGCGATGCGTTGCAACGCCACACGAAACTGCATCCGCCACCCCGAAGCGATCGCCGGTCAGCGCACAATAGGTACCCAACTCTCCCGGCATCCGCGGCAGAAACCAGGTTGCGCCCACATCTGGAAAAAAGCCGATACCGACTTCCGGCATCGCAAATGAAAACCGGTCACCCGCGACCCGATGCGAGCCGTGCACCGACACGCCGATGCCCCCGCCCATGGCGATGCCGTCGATCAATGCGACGTACGGCTTGCGATAGTTCTTGATGGCCAGATTGAGCGGATATTCGTCGCGCCAGAACTTCAGCGCGTCATCGGTACGGCCGGCTTTGCCGAGGTCATACAGCGCCCGGATGTCGCCTCCTGCCGAGAAGGCGCGCTCCCCTGCCGCCATGATGACGACGCGCGTGATCGCCGGATCGTCCGCCCAGCGATCGAGTTCAGCACGAAGCGCCCGCACCATGCCGTGGGTGACAGCATTGAGCGCTTTGGGCCGATTGAGCGTGACAACTCCGGCCGCCCCGCGTCGATCGAACAGGATGTCATCGTCAGGAAGAGCCATGCCGTGTGACGCGATTCACGCGCCCGGCGGCCACACGCCCGCCTTTTCCAGTCGCTGCATCGCTTGGTCGGAGAATTCCGCCTGCGGCGCGTCACCGCCGATGACGAACATCAAGATTGATTCTTGGTTCGGATCACCCTTGGTGACATTCTCAAACCGGCGGATCATTCCGGGCGGGAACGAAACAACATCAAGCGGCCCAAGATCGACAAATTCGACTTTCCCGTCCTTATCTTCCCAGCTCGCGCGCCAAGTGCCGGTCATGGCGACGAAGGTTTCGTTGGTGTCATGATTGTGCATCTCCGGCCCGTGTCCGGGTTTAGCCTTGCAGTAGCCGAGGTTGAAGCCCTCGCGGATCTTGATCGCGGCCATGCGCGCCGCGTGGTCGCCAACCGGGGATGTTGCGTTCGCGCCGACGTTTTCGGGCGGCTGGAAGCCGATCACGTTGAATAAAGTGCGCTCGCAGCCGGGCATCTTGCTGTCCGGCAGGCCGCCGTCGGATCCCTTCAGGTCCTTGAAACGAGCGATGCGTTTCTCCATCTCGGCGCGCGTAAGATAGCGACGTGGAAGTTGTTCCATCCTGCCCTCCCTGACTGCTAGTTTCCGAGCATAGCGCGGCTCACAATGAGGCGCATGATCTCATTGGTGCCTTCGAGAATTTGATGCACGCGCACATCACGCAACACGCGTTCGATCGGGTGATCGCGCAAGTAGCCATAGCCACCGTGCAGTTGCAGGCAGCCATTGACCACATCGAACCCAGTATCGGTTGCAAGGCGCTTTGCCTGTGCCGCGAGCCTCGTGGCGGCAGGCTCACCAGCGCCCACCGCGACCGCCGCACGATGCAATAGCAGGCGCGCAGCCTCAATCTCGGTCGCATAGTCGGCGACACGGAATTGCAGCGCCTGAAAATCAGCCAGTCTGGATCCGAACTGCCGGCGCTCTTTCATGTAGTCGACGGTACGATCGAGACAAAATTGAGCTCCGCCGACCGAGCAGGCTCCGATATTCAGCCGGCCGCCGTCGAGCCCGGCCATCGCGATCTTGAAACCCTGCCCCTCGGCACCGATGCGGTTCGAGGCCGGCACGCGGCAATTCTCGAAGATCACCATGGTGGTCGGCTGCGTCTTCCAGCCGAGTTTCTTTTCCCGCGCGCCGAACGTGAGACCAGACGTGCCTTTCTCAACGACGATGCAGGATATGCCCCGAGGCCCGCCCTCGCCCGTGCGCGCCATGACAACATAAATATCGGAGACGCCGCCGCCGGATATGAAAGCCTTCGTGCCGTCGAGAACATAATGGTCCCCGTCGCGTCGCGCGCGCGTGGACAAGTTCGCGGCGTCGGAGCCTGCGCCTGGCTCAGTCAGGCAATAGCTCGCGAAATGGTCCATGGTGCAGAGCTTCGGCAGAAACTTTTTGCGCGCCTCTGTGCTGCCGAAGGCGTCGATCATCCATGCCGCCATATTGTGGATCGAGATGTAGGCAGCGGTCGACGTGCACCCTTGCGCCAACTCCTCGAAGATCAGTGCGGCATCGAGCCGCGACAGGGCGGATCCACCGACGTCTTCCTTGACATAAATGCCGCCAAAACCGAGTGCAGCGGCCTTGCGTAACGCATCGACCGGAAAGATCTCACCTTCATCCCACGCACGCGCATTCGGCATCATCTCGTCGCGCGCAAAGGTGCGTGCGGTCGCCTGAAACGCTCTTTGTTCTTCGGAAAGCGCAAAATCCATGAACCGCCCCGCTTCGGCCCCTGCGGCTTAGCAAGGGAGCCCCGACTGCGGCAACCGGCAAGGCCCTGTCGGCATTATTGCCCTATGCTGCAATTTTACGGCAGCTGGAGCATCTAAGCTGGCAGGCGGCGCACGGAGGAAACGATGGCAAGCGACGATAAAGGACCAACCCGACCCGACCTTTCCAAAGGCGTTTCGGCCGGCGATCTGCCGGACGGCGGCATGATGGCCGGTCATATCGGGGATGACGAGATACTGCTTGTCCGCCAGAATGGCACAATGTACGCGCTATCCGCTCATTGCACGCACTATCACGGACCCCTCGCCGACGGCCTCTTGGTCGGCGCGACGGTGCGCTGTCCGTGGCATCACGCGCGTTTCAACCTCGAGACCGGCGAAGCGATCGCGGCGCCCGCGCTCAGCCCGCTCAGCTGCTGGCAGGTCGAGGAGCGCGACGGCAGAGTTTTCGTCAAAAGCAAACGAGCCCGACCCACGCCGAAGGCAGTCGGATCGGCAAATGAGCACATTGTCATTGTCGGGGGTGGCGCTGCCGGATTTGCCGCCGCGGAGATGCTGCGCCGCCGCGGTTTCGCCGGACGCGTCACCATGCTCAGCAACGACGATACAGCTCCGGTCGACCGCCCGAATTTGTCGAAGGACTATCTCGCCGGCAGCGCCCCTGAGGACTGGGTGCCGCTGCGTGGCGACGACTGGTACGCGGAGAATAAGATCGATCTCAGACTCAAGACCGAGGTGGCTTCGCTTGATGCAAAGACCAAGGAGCTGACGCTCGGGAACGGCAGCAAGATGAAGTTCGACAAACTGCTGCTGGCGACCGGCGCTGAGCCCGCCAGGCTCGACATTCCGGGTGCCGATCAACCGCACGTGCACACATTACGATCCCTCGTCGACTGCCGCGCGATCATCGAACAGGCGAAGGCTGCCAAGCGCGCCGTCGTCATCGGCGCAAGCTTCATTGGGCTGGAAACGGCCGCCGCGTTGCGGGCGCGCGACCTCGAAGTGCATGTCGTCGCGCCGGAAAAGCGCCCGCTCGAACGGGTGTTCGGACCGCAGCTTGGCGACTTCATCCGCGCGCTGCACGAAGAGCATGGCGTCAAGTTTCATCTGGAGAACAGTATCACGGCAGTTGAAGGAAAACGGGCAGTCCTCAAAAACGGCGGCGCGCTCGATACCGATCTCGTCGTGATCGGTGTCGGGGTCCGCCCGCGTATCGGGCTTGCCGAAAAAGCTGGCCTTGCCATCGATAAGGGTGTGAGCGTGAACGAATTCATGGAAACAAGTGTCAGCGGGATCTACGCGGCCGGCGACATCGCGCGCTGGCCCGATGCCATTTCAGGCGAACGTATCCGCGTCGAGCACTGGGTGGTCGCCGAGCGCCAAGGACAGGTGGCTGCTCTCAACATGATCGGCGTGCCGACGCCCTTCCGTTCGGCGCCGTTCTTCTGGAGCCAGCACTATGACGTGCCGATCAACTATGTCGGCCACGCAGAAAAGTGGGACGCCATCGACATCGAAGGGGACGTGCTGAAACGCGACTGTGTCGTCCGCTACAAGCGCGGCGGCCGGGTTCTGGCCGTTGCATCGATTTACCGCGACAAGGAGAGCCTTGAGGCCGGTGTGGCGATGGAGCACGAGGCCGCAAAGGCGTAGAACCTGGCCGATTAATACGCTTAACGCTTATGCGTGCCGGCAGGTAGCGGGACCTGCCGAGACCGGCTAAATAGATCGCCGGGAGCAACCCTCATGGCGATCAAATTCGGCCGCCCAATCGAAAATCGCACCCGGTTCACCCCGGTTGAAACAAACCCCGCGGCGAAAGACGAGCAACTCGAGCTTTCCGTGCGCATGCGCCGAAACCGGCGCAGCGAATGGGCGCGCCGCATGGTGCGCGAACACATTCTCACGACCGACGACCTGATCTGGCCGCTGTTCGTGATGGACGGGTCAAATACGCGCACGCCTGTTCCTTCAATGCCTGGGGTGGAACGACTATCGGTCGATGAGATCGCGCGCGAAGCCGAGCGCGCTGCCAAACTGAACATTCCCTGCATCGCACTCTTTCCGTACACCGACCCAAAGCTGCGCGACGAGACGGGAAGCGAGGCGCTCAATCCGGACAATCTTGTCTGCCGCGCCATTCGCGCCATTAAAAATGAGGTGCCGGAGATTGGTGTCCTGTGCGACGTGGCTCTGGACCCTTTCACAAGCCATGGCCATGACGGCCTGTTGCGCGACGGCGTCATTCTGAATGACGAAACAGTCGCCGTGCTTGTGAAGCAGGCTTTGGTCCAAGCGGAAGCCGGCTGCGACATCATCGCGCCCTCAGACATGATGGATGGGCGCGTTGGCGCCATCCGCAAGGCGCTCGATGCCGCAAAATTCGCCGACGTGTCGATCATGTCCTACGCCGCAAAATATGCATCGGCGTTTTACGGGCCGTTCCGTGATGCTGTGGGCTCCGCGAAGACGCTCACCGGCGACAAGCGCACGTATCAGATGGACTTCGGCAATTCCGACGAAGCTTTGCGTGAGGTCGCGCTCGACATCGAGGAAGGCGCCGACATGATCATGGTCAAGCCGGGCCTGCCTTATCTCGATATCGTGCAGCGCGTGAAAGAAATCTTTGGAATGCCGACCTTCGCCTATCAGGTGTCGGGCGAGTACGCGATGATCATGGCGGCGGCGCAGAACGGCTGGCTCGACGGCGAGCGTGCCATGATCGAAAGCCTGACGGCGTTCAAACGGGCCGGGTGTGACGGAGTTCTGACCTATTTCGCCCCGCGTGTGGCGGAAAAGCTCAAAGCAGGTTGACGCAATCAGGGCACTTCCCTCCCGGTCACCCGCCCAGTGACCCATGAATTCGACAGGTTGACGTTCCATGGGTGAATTCGCCATCGGTCAAGGCGTGTCTCGCTTTGAGGATCCGCGGTTGGTGCGGGGTGGCGGACGTTATACGGACGACATCAAGTTGCCGGGCCTGGTCCACGGCGTCGTGCTGCGATCACCCCATGCGCACGCAAAAATCAGATCGATCGACATCGCCGGGGCAAAGACGGCGTCCGGCGTGTTGGCAGTGCTTACCAGCGCGGACATCAAGGCGGCAGGCTATGGCGACTTGCCGGTGCCTGGAGGGCTCAAGCGCCGTGATGGCTCACCGATGTATAGGCCGCGCTACCCGATCCTGGCTGAGGATCGGGTGCGCTGGGTCGGCGACAGCGTTGCTTTTGTCGTGGCCGAGACGGTTGCGCAGGCACTCGACGCCGCCGAAATGATCACGGTCGACTACGAGGAATTGCCCGCCGTCACATCGACTGCGGAAGCACCGAAGCCCGGTGCGCCGCGGGTATGGGACGACTGCCCGGACAATATCTGCTTTGTCGAGTTGATCGGCGACAAGGCAGCCGTCGATGCGGCGTTCGCGCGTGCCGCGCATGTGACCCGGCATCGCTTCGTGATCAACCGCGTCACCGCAGCGACGATGGAGCCGCGTGGCGCGGTCGGCGACTACAATGCGACTGACGGCCGCTACACTATCTATACGCCGATACAGCGCCCGCATCCGACCCGTGCCGACCTCGCGAAGGTGCTCAAGGTGCCGGAAAGCAAGGTGCGTATCGTCACCGGTGACACGGGCGGCAGTTTCGGCATGAAGTCGCCTATCTTCAATGAAACGCCTCTGGTGCTGCTCGCCTCTAAGCTCACTGGCCGACCCGTTAAGTGGATCAGCACGCGCACCGAAGCATTCCTGAGCGATGCGCAGGCGCGCGACAATGTCACAGACGCGGAGCTGGCCCTCGACAAAGACGGAAATTTTATCGCTTTTCGCGTGAAGACCTTTGCCGCGATTGGCGCCTATTTGCAGCACGCGATGCCTGCATTCGTGCTCAACGCCGGCACGCTCGCCGGAGTCTACCGCACTCCCGCGATGCACGTCGACATTACGGCCGTTTTCAGCAACACGAACCCGATGCGCCCCTATCGCGGCAACGGACGGCCCGAGGCTGCCTACGTGATTGAGCGCATGGTCGATCTCACCGCCGCGGAACTGGGCATGGAGCCAAGCGAGCTGCGGCGACGGAACTATGTCCCGCCTTCGGCCATGCCGTTCAAGACCGGGCTCACCTTCACCTACGACAGCGGTGAATTCGAAAAGAATATGGATCTCGCGCTTGATCTTGCCGATCGCATGGGTGTGAAAGGGCGCAAAGCGGAGGCCCGTAAACGCGGCAAGTTGCTGGGCTTCGGCCTGTCGAACACGATCGAACGTGCGGGCGCACCGAGCACTGAAGGTGCAGAAGTTCGTTTTGACCGCTCAGGCTCACTTATCCTTTTCTCGGGCTCGAACTCGCAAGGTCAGGGTCACGAGACGGTGTTCAAGCAATTGGTCTGCGACCGCCTGGGCCTCGATCCAAAAGAGGCGCAATACATTCAGGGCGATACCGATCAGGTCTTTTATGGCGAAGGCACGGGTGGTTCGCGCTCGGCCACGCTCGCTGGTTCGGCATTCCATCTGGCGACCGAAAAGGTTGTGACAAAAGCCCGCGCGATTGCCGCCACCATGCTCAAGGTCGAAGAGGCCGACCTGAAATTCGATGAAGGCGTGTTTTCGACAAACAAGACGAACCGTACGCTGTCGGTCAAAGAAATTGCCGCTGCTTCATTCGATACCGCCAATCTTCCAAGCGGCATCGAGCCGGGTCTTTTCGCAACAGCGGTCTATAAGGCGCCGGTCAACAATTATCCGAACGGCTGCCATATCTGTGAGCTCGAGATCGATCGCGAGACCGGCAAGGTCGAGATCACCCGATACAGCGTCGTCGATGACTTTGGCACCGTTCTCAATCCCTTGTTGCTGCATGGCCAGGTCCACGGCGGCATCGCCCAAGGGGCCGGGCAGGCCCTCATGGAGGACATCCATTTCGATGCTTCCGGTCAGCTCGTCACCGCGTCGTTCATGGACTACGCCATGCCACATGCGCACGACCTCTGCGACATGGAGGTCGAGAGCAATCCGGTGCCGACCAAGACCAATCCGCTGGGCGTGAAAGGCGCCGGCGAGGCCGGGTGTGTCGGCGCCCTGCCGGCGGTCGCAAACGCGCTGGTCGACGCCCTGTCCGAGTTCGGGGTCAAGCATATCGAGATGCCGGCGACCCCAGAGCGGATCTGGCGGGCAATGCGCGGCTAGCGCAATAGGCCTTATACTGACCGCTGATTCGACCTAACCGGCGCCCGTATTGCGTCCCCCGCCCAGGAGAAATTCATGCGCAATGTCGGACGCAAGCTGGCTTTCGTGCTTGCCTCATCCAATCACGGCACGATGATCGTCAATCGTCTCGACTACCGCATGAGCGGCCCCGATAGGGGCATCGGTGTCGGCTATCAACTGCTGGAAGCGGCAACATTCGATCCGGTGGAAGTCGAGCTCGCGTTGCAATTGATCGAAGCGCGCAAGCGCGTCCACGGCGACGGCGTGGTTGCCATCGATGGCGGCGCCAATATCGGCGTTCACACTGTCGAGTGGGCGACGGCGATGACCGGCTGGGGCTCGGTCATTGGGATCGAAGCCCAGGAGCGAATTTATTACGCGCTTGCCGGGAATATCGCGATCAATAACTGCTTCAATGCAATTGCCATGCATGCGGCAATATCGTCGGAGCAAGGCATCATGCTGATTCCGACGCCGGACTACCTTGTCCCGTCGAGCTTTGGAAGCCTCGAGTTGAAGCCGCGCGCCGAAACGGAATTCATCGGCCAGCCGATCGACTATTCGGCAGGCAACACGGTAGCGATCCAGAAGATGTCGATCGATGCACTCAGTCTGCCCCGCGTGGATTTTATCAAGCTCGACATCGAGGGAATGGAGCTCGAGGCGCTGGAAGGCGCGCGCCAGACGATCGAGCGCAGCCATCCAATTTTTCTGGTTGAATCCATCAAGGCAGACCGCGAGCGTCTGCGTAGCTTCCTCGACCAATGCGGATATAAGGTCGTCGAAGCCGGCATCAATTTACTCGCGATCCACAAGAGCGACCCGGTCGTCAACGAGCTGCAAATCCCCGACATGCCGGCGCAATCGTCGGCGGCCTGAGCAGCTCACTCCATCGCTGCGCCAGGCTCGATCCGGACCGGCTGATAGCCGTCAGCGGCGAGCGCATGCATGATCTCCTCGGCGTGCGCGGCATCGCGTGTCTCGACAGTCACGTCGAGCTTGGCGCCTTTCGCGGGTACATCTAGAAACAGCCGCCGGTGATTGACCTCCAGAATATTGGCGCCCAACGTCCCAAGGCGTGTCGCGATGATCCCAAGGACTCCAGGTCGATCCGGAATGGTCAATCGGAACGACACGATACGGTTCTCGCGCTCGAGCTCCCGCACCATGATGGATGCGACCACGCGAGCGTCGATGTTGCCCCCGCACAGCACCAGCCCGACCTTTTTGCGTTTGAACAGCTCAGGCCTTGCGAGCATGGCGGCAAGGCCTGCGGCGCCGGCACCCTCTGCCATGGTCTTTTGCAGGGTTAGATAGGCGTTGACGGCGCGCTCGAGCTGCACTTCATCGACCAAAATGATCTCCGAAACGAGGTCGCGAATGATCGGCAATGTAAGTTTGCCAACATTCTTGACAGCAATGCCTTCGGCAAGCGTCGATCCGCCGATCGGCCGGCTCTCGTTATGGAGCGCGTTCCAGATGGAAGGATACAGCGCGGATTCTGCCCCCACGACTTCTATGCTGCGGCTTTTGGCACGCGCTGCAATGACATTGCCTGCAATAAGCCCGCCTCCCCCGACGGGAAACACGAGAATGTCCAAGTTGGGAACGTCTTCCAGCATTTCGAGTGCAATCGTTCCCTGCCCGGCGATAATACGGGGGTCGTCATAAGGATGAACGAGCAGAAGCCCGCTCTGCGATTGAATCTGTTCGCAACGCGACTGCGCTTCGGCCACTGTCTCCCCATGTAAAACGACTTCGGCACCATAGGAGCGGGTTGCCGCTATCTTCACGAAGGGCGTCGTCACCGGCATCACGATGGTCGCCGGAATACCGAGCCGCTGAGCATGATAGGCCACCGCCTGGGCATGGTTGCCCGCCGACATGGTGATCACCCCGCGTGCGCGTTCGGCCTCGCTCAGCGATGCCAGTTTCACCAAGGCGCCGCGATCCTTGAATGAGTTGGTGACCTGAAGATTTTCGTATTTGACATAGACCTCGGCACCGGTGAGCGCGGAAAGCTTTGGCGCCGGCAACATTGGGGTACGCAGCACCACGCCCGCGATGACGCGGCGGGCCGCTTCAATATCGGCAAGGGCTGTAGGCGGAGTTTCTGGTCTTGGCGCCATCCGTCGCACCATGCCGCAAGGCTGACAAAGGTTCCAGCCGCGCCCGCGACCAATGCGGCAGGCCCTTGCGGATGGCCTCATCTTTCTCCATCTCGACCGACACCGGCTACGCTATAATACGATCGCGTCGGGAGCTTGCGTAATGTCGATCGACATCAAACCACATGCCTACGATCCAGCCACCCAGCCGGAGCTGTTCGAGGGCGTTTTGGCGCGCCGGGTCGTGGCCTTTGTCATCGACTTCATTATTCTCGCCGTCCCGGTCTTGCTGGCAGCGATGTTCATTTTCGCCTTTGGAATTGTCACGCTGGGGCTTGGATTCGCCCTGTATTGGCTGCTCTCGCCTGCAACGGTCATCTGGGCATTGCTCTACTTTGGCGGCACGCTCGGAGGACCGAATTCCGCAACCGTCGGGATGCGGGTGATGGATCTCGAAATGCGCACCTGGTACGGCGCGCCCGCCTATTTCGTATTGGGCGCCGTGCACGCCATCGCGTTCTGGTTCACAGTGTCTTTCTTTACGCCGTTCGTGCTGTTGGTAGCCTTCTTCAATCAGCGCCGGCGGCTTCTGCACGACATCCTGCTTGGCACCGTCATCATTAACAATGCGTCCCGGGCCTCGATGCTGCGGGGATCCATGCAGGGCGGCAGCGCCGGCTAAGGGCTTTGACGCGGGGCGTCCGGCGCGCAATGCTAGAGCGAATCCAGGACCACGACAGCACGGCCTGATTAGTGACCCAGCACTCGCGCGATACACCGCAATTCTACCTGACGGCACCCTCGCCCTGCCCCTACCTGGACGGCCAGGAAGAACGCAAGGTGTTTACACACCTGGTCGGGGAGCGCGCCGGCGAACTCAACGATCTTCTCACCCACGGCGGATTTCGCCGTAGTCAATCCATTGCGTACCGGCCTGCCTGCGAGGGCTGCCGGGCCTGCGTGTCGGTCCGCGTGATCGCTGCGGATTTTGCGCCGTCTCGCAATATGCGTCGAATCGCCGAACGCAATGCCGACATGGTCGGCCACATGCGTTCGCCCGCACCGACATCCGAACAATATTCCGTGTTTCGCGCTTACCTCGATGCGCGGCACCGCGACGGCGGCATGGCCGACATGACGGTGCTCGACTACGCCATGATGATCGAGGACAGTCATGTCGATACCCGTGTTGTCGAATATCGCCGCCGCGAACCCCATCTGGGCGTCAATGGGCGCAACACCGGCCAGATGCTTGCCGTCGCCCTCACCGACGTGCTCAGCGACGGTCTATCCATGGTCTATTCGTTTTTCGAACCAGACGAAGGCGATCGCTCGCTCGGCACCTTCATGATCCTTGATCACATCGAGCGCGCAAAGCGGATGGGCTTGCCTTACGTCTATCTGGGTTATTGGGTGCCCGGCTCACGCAAGATGGACTACAAGGGCCGGTTTCTGCCGCAGGAGCGCCTGATGCCGTCCGGCTGGAGCCGGGTCGAGCGCTAACTGGTTTAGCCAAAAACGATGTCGTAAAGCAGCTTAAAATTGAGCGCGATGAGAATCGCGGCGGTGATGGCCGCGAGCGCGGTTACCCAGCGCGGCGCGACAAGTTCGCCCAGTTTGCGACGGTCGGCGGTGAACATCACCAGCGGCACGATCGAGAACGGAAGTGCAACGCCGAGCACGACTTGGCTAAGGATCAAAAGCTTCGCCGTCCCGGCCTCGCCATACCAAATCGTGACGATGGCGGCGGGCACGATGGCGATGGCGCGGGTCACCAGTCGCCGCGCCCAAGGCGGCAGCCGGATGTCGATAAAGCCCTCCATCACGATCTGACCTGCCAG
>DATBTA010000332.1:0-2182 GCA_036559505.1 Pseudolabrys sp.
GCTGACGACGGCACACACGCCGCCTTCGGCGATACGCGACAACGCCTCCTCGGCGGACGACGCGGCGATCACATCGAAGCCGGACTGGCCGAGGATATCGGAGACGTACTCGCGCACGAGCGGCTCATCTTCGACGACGAGGACCGAAGCAAAATGCGATGCATGTCCATTCATGCAGCGCACAACGGCCAATCACGGCGTCCGTTCCGTTACAAGGCATGCGAAAACAGTTAGACCGGTGCCCGAACAAAGGGCGCCCTGCGGCCAGGCGGAGCTGCAACTCATGCATGTGCTCGATTGGGCACCACCGGAGTATTTGCATGTGCGCGGCTTGAGGTCCGCGCGGGAATCGCGCCGTTTGCTGTGGATGGAACGCCACGTCCTCACGCTCCGCTACGATGGGCTCGATGCCTCCTACTACGGCGGCATCGGCACCAGCGGTTCCAAGCAGGTCGTTGCCGGCGCGCAAATGCTGCTGGGCGCCCATGCCCACTACTACTTGAGCGGGGCGATCCCGGAGCGCATCAACGACAACGCACCCGGCTTCGTGATCCGCGATCTCGGCCGCAAGCGCGGGTCGCTGATCGCCGAATTCCTCGTCGTACTGCTGGCGCCGGCGATGTGGGATGCGGCGATGTACAGCTATGTCACTTTCGTGCGGGACTCTTACGCCGCTGCCAAACACGGCCGATTATTCGACGATCCGCCATTCGATCACCTGCAACCGTCGCTCGCGACGTTCGATGGCGGCAACCATCCGCTGTTCGATCTCGCCGCTGCGCGCGAGATGCAGCAGCGGCGCCTCTATCAGCGGGTTCGGCAGTCGCGCACGCAGATCTCGGCCCCGGTCCGGGTGACGGCGTCGGTGGTCGAGCTGTCGATCGACGGATACCACCTCGACACGATCAGCCACCGCGCGCACACCGACGAGGATATTAACGAAGGTTTGCGGTTGTTCCGCGAGCAATCCGGCGTCGCGGCGCGGACGGGCTATAAGGCGTAGCCTGGGTCTGGTGGAGTGGGGCGATCGGTATCGGGCCGGCAGTGTGGGCGGGCGATTTCGTGTTTCAGATCCTCAATCGCCTAGGACTCGCGTCGCTGTATCCGACCAGGCTATCCAGTAAGTCCGACAGGAGGTTGTCACATGGGTGTCGCCCGAGGGACCGTTGCATTGCTCGCGGAAGAAGCGGCGCGTCGGCCGTTCGCCGGTAAGCTGGCGACACTTGGCCGCCAGCGCATACATGCTTCAAGCGCGGAGGCGACGCGTCAATTGGAGCGGTTCGGCATTGTGCCGCGCCGGACCTTGAGAGACCCCCTCGACGACGTGGCGCTTTTTGAGGCGCTCGGCTTCGACACCGTTTACGACTACAGCGATTATGAAGGTGCAACCTACTTGCTGGACCTCAACAGCGGCGTAAGAGCGCCGTCGGACAGTATGACGTTGTCTTTGACAGCGGGACAATCGAGCACGTTTTTCATGTCCCGAACTCGCTTAAGGCAATCGTGGACATGACCAAGGTCGGTGGCAGGATAATCCTGCTTTCCCCCTCTTCGAACCACTTGGACCACGGATTCTCCATGTTCTCGCCGACGCTCTTTTGTGACTTCTTTGCCGCTAACAAGCTTGAGGTCGAGAAGAGCTATCTCGTACATTACTCGCCCAATCCGTCGGCTGCATGGAGCGTCTATCAATACCGTCCTCGCGAGTGGGACGCCCTGCAGATCGGCGGCCTCGATGGGCGGCCCTACCTCAATTTCATGGTTGCAAGAAAGACCGCTGACTCAACCAACAGCGAAATTCCGCAGCAGAGTGTCTACGCCCGACGTCAGCCCAATACGGCGGTTCGCGCCTTGCCGATACGCTGCGCAATCTACCGCCGATGCGGGTCGTTCGGCGGGACGGTGGTCGGCCGCGAGCGGAATGCTGGAGCGTGTACCCGGTGCATTGACCGTCGCACAGAAAATCGCAAGGCAGGCGCGCAAGGCGCTCCTGAACAAGCCGCTCGTTGGTCGGTATTGAGGCCGGCGCTCGCTTCGGAATACCACGGGCGCGCGCAAATGAGATAGTGGAGCGGGCGATCGGGATCGAACCGACGACATTCAGCTTGGGAAGCTGACGTTCTACCACTGAACTACGCCCGCGCTCTGCCAAGGCTGTAGCACGGGCCGGCCCCCGGCGAAA
>DATBTA010000333.1:0-3369 GCA_036559505.1 Pseudolabrys sp.
AAAACCGCGGCAGGCGCCACCGCAAGCTGGCCGAAGAACGGCGCCATCGGGATCTTGTAGCCGGACGCCGTGGTCGCGACGTTCCCTTTCAGGTCGAGCGGGACGTGAATGATCTTGGTATAGGGAAAGTCTTCCGGGATCGTCCCCATATAACCGCGGAAGACGTTCCATCCCCAGTTCTGCCGGAGCTTGATGTCCAGGATTTTGACCTCGAGCACATCTCCGAGCGCGGCGCCGCGGATGTAGACCGGCCCGGTGAAGATGTGATTGCCGGACCCCTTTTTCACCTTCTGATGAATCTCGACGATGTCGGGGAGAATGTCGAAGCCGCTGTTTTTGGCCGGCATCCACTCGGGATTGCAGGTGGCGCACTCGATCGTTACCCGCTCGCCGGAATCGATGGTGAGCGCGGGCTTAATGGTTGCATCGAGATAGCCCCAGTGCACCGTCTCGGGCGTTGCCCGCAAAAGTTTGGTGGTGGCGTTCGCTGTGGCGCTCACATTCATGGCAAACCTCAACTGCCGGGGATGATCCCAGGCTCCATGCTGTAACAGTACTTCGAGATCTCGCCGGCCCGCGTGAACCAGATCTGGTCGGCGTGTTTGTGCTGGACGCAGTGCTTGAGCGCCTGACGCAGCGGACGCAGGCGGAATGGCTGCCCGAGAATGAAGCCGTGCAACGACAAAGCGAAGACGAGCGGTTGTCTTTCCGACGCTTCAAGCAGTTCTTCGAACTGGTCGACGATCATGTCGGCAAACTGCCGTCCCGTGTGATCGCGCAGCGCCAGCGTGCCCGCGTCGTTGAGCTCCATCGGATAAGGTACCGACAACAACGGGCCTGAGCGTGTGCGCATCCAGATCGGCTGGTCGTCGACCGGCCAGTCAAGCAGGTGCGTGAAGCCGCACTCCTTAAGGAGATCCGGCGTGACACTCGTCTCGGCGGCGCCCGCCCCCATCCAGCCGGTCGGCCTTACGCCGACATACTTCGTGATGACATCGACGCATTCCTGAATAACGCGGCGCTCGTCATCTTCCCACATCCCGCGCAGCACCTCGGCATTGGTGCGGCCATGGCCGAGCACGTCGTCGCCCCGTTGTTTGATCTTCTCGACGATGTCCGGATATTCGTAGCACACCGCCGAATTCAGCAGAATCGAGGCAGGCAACTTGAGCTCGTCGAGAATCTCGAAGAAGCGCCAGTTGCCGACGCGATTGCCATAGTCGCGCCACGCGTAGTTGCGCGAGGTCTGAGGGCCCGTGCGGTTATGCGGATCGATGCCCTGTCCCGCCTGAAAAGCGAAATGCTCGATATTGAGCGCGACGTAGAACGCGAGTCGCTTGCCGCCGGGCCACGAATAGTGCTTGCGCTTCGTGATCGGCAGGAAATCGTATCGTTTGTGGTGAGGCAGCTTGAGCATGCGTTACTTCCCTCGACGCGCCGTCGTTTTTTGCGGACGGCACGCTAGACTAATTCAAGTCACTTGAGCAACGCTGAGCGTCGCCCAGCCCGAGCGGGTCAAATTCACGATCGATTCGGTGGCGGCCGCCTACGCCCTCGCCAATCCGCCGAAGCCCGATGTTTTGGCGATCAAGTAGCGCAGTGCCGACGCCAGGCCTCGATGATATTGCCGAAGTTCGGCGGCTGCACGTCGCAGTTCGCGCCACCCGGTGGAATGGCGACCCAGGGCTGCGCACTGCGCGTCCAGATATGTCCGACCGGAAAGAGCCAGCTGGTGTCGTCGAGATTGCCCGCCTTCACAATGGTGATCTTGGTATTCGCGCGCGGCTCATGAAACAGCCGGCTACCGCACTTCGCGCAAATCACGCAGTCAATCACGCGGCCACTCTCGTGCTGGCGCTCCCACACCGCCGGCTGGCCTTCGTCAACAACGACTGCGTTTCGGTCGGCAAGCAATGAAAGGCTGAAAGCACTGCCCGACTGCCGCTGGCATTCCGTGCAATGGCACGCATAGACGGCAAGCGGCGGCGCAGTGATCTTGTAGGCCACGCTTCTGCACTGGCAGCGGCCGGTCAGCGGCAGTTTGAAATCCGGTTTCATGGGAAATGCTCCGCATGCCAGTCGGCTTCTAAATCGGGACTGATCTTGGCATCGATGACGAAAACACCGGGCGCGCCTTCCTTGACCCAGGCGCGCACGGGATCGAGATCGGCGAGCATCCGCACCGTCGCAGCACGCGCGCCGTAACCACGCGCTATAGCCGCGAAATCCGTTTCCGGAAACTGCACGATATCGATCGAATAGCCCTGCCGGCGGAAGAAGTGCACTTCGGCGGCGTAGGAGCTGTCGTTGTAGATCAGAATGCACAGCCGCAGCCCGAGACGGATTGCCGTTTCAAGGTCCGCGATCGACATCAAGAACCCGCCGTCGCCCGCGCCGAGTACGGCAAGCTTGCCGGGATTGGCAACCGCGAGGCCGATCACAGACGCTAACCCGAGCCCAACCGATTGGAATGAGTGACTGAGGCACGACGCTTTTGGATTAGGCACGCGGAGGTAGCGCGGAACCCAGCCGCAGAAATGCCCGGAGTCGGACGCAACCACGCGATCCTTCGGCAGAATGTCATCGACAGCCTTGCTCAGCGTTCGCGGGTCGATGAAATGCGCGCTCGACTCGTCGGGATGCGGAAAATGATGATTGTCGCCTGACCGGATTCGCTCGCGCATACGATCGTCGCGGCGGCCGGATTTCGGGCTCGATGCGCCAAACTTGGCCAGCAGCGCTTCCGCTGTCGCTTTTGCATCACCGAGTACCGCGAAATGCATCGGCCTCTGGTAGCCCAGCTTCGGCGCTTCGATATCGATCTGCGCGACGGTCGCGTCCGGCGCAATCAGCTTGCCCTTCTTGGTGGTCCATTGCGTGAAGCTCACGCCAAACCCAAGGATGAAATCGCTTTCGGAAATCAACTCGTCCGCGGCAGGCGAGGAAAAGCCGCCGCAGATGCCGAGCGACCACGGATTGTCCGCGAACAGTCCGTGGCCGCAGACCGATGTCGTAACCAGCGCACCGAGCCGATCGGCGAGCGCAAGCAAAGAACCTTCGGCATCAGACAACACGGCACCGCGCCCCGCCAGGACGAGCGGTCGCTTCGCGCGCGCCACCGCTTCGGCAAGCCGGCGCACGTCCTGCGGATCCGGCTGCAACCGGCCCGGCATCGGCGTCAGTTCGAGCGGCGCATTCGTGCCGTTCAGCTTCGCATCCTGCACGTCAAGCGGCAGGCTGAGAACGACGGTCTGGCGATCGCGTAAGACCCGAGTCACCGCGCGCAACAGATCGCCACGCGCGGATTGCGGCGTGTGCGCGCGCTCGGATACGGCGCCGACCGAGCGAACGAGCTCGGCCTGCTCGAAA
>DATBTA010000334.1:0-3801 GCA_036559505.1 Pseudolabrys sp.
CGGGTAAGATCATCCAGGCGGCAAAAAATCTCGGCGTCGGCGTGCGCGCATTCGAAGCCACCGCCGAATACGTTCAGAACTATGTCCAGGGCGGACGCATCCTGATCAAGCATCAGGCCGTGGCGTTACGCCTGGCGGACATGGCAACGCGCATCGAAGCCGTGCGCGCGCTGCTCGATCGTGCCTCGCAGGCGGTCGACGAAAATGCCCCGGATGCCGAGATTCTCGTCAACATGGCCAAGATGTTCGCATCGGAAGAGGTCATGAAGGTCGCCCAGCACGCCGTCGAGCTTCACGGCGGCAACGGCGTCATGCTTGACTTCGGCATCGAGAAGGTGCTGCGCGATGCCGTAGTTTTTCTGCACATGGACGCCACGGTGGACATTTCAAAGTTCAAGATCATCAAGAACATGTTCCCGGAGACGGCCGGAAAATACGCGGGACCGGAAAATTAGCGCGATCGTTTGTGGCTTCAGCGCCGCAGGGCGAAATGGAAGCCCACCAGAACGATCAGCATGCCGACGAACTGCGCGAGACTCGGCACCACGCCGAGCGCGAGAAATCCGATAATTGCACCGAAGACTGGCACCAGAGCGGGGAAAGTTGCCGCGCGGCCGCCGCCGAGCGCGATGACGGCATGGGCGAACAGGTAGATGGGCAGCGATCCAGCTATTCCGCCCTGAACGACCGCCTGCAGAAGATTTTCGAACAGGCTTTGCTTCGCCAAACCGGCTACGCCGTAGATGAAAAGATAGATGGGCGCGAGAACGATGACTGACACGGCGCCGACCGCCGTGACGGCCCGCGTGCCCGCGACGTTCCAAAGCCGCAGCAAGGTGCCGAACGTCGCCCAGAATAATCCCGCGGTGGCGAACAAGAGATCGCCGCCGACACCGGAATTGCCGATCGTCGTCAGCGACTCCGCGCCGAACACCAGGAGACCGGCAATGATGATCGCTCCGCCGATGACACGTTGAAAGGTCGCCTTTTCGTGAAGAATGAGGGAAGCAAGCACAAGTCCCGACAGTGCGGCGCAAGCGGGTTGAATTGTGGTGCCATGCCCGAGCGGAACAAGAATGAAACCGCTGTACGCGAGCAAGGACTGCGGTGGTCCCGACAGGATGGTCATCACAGATGCACGGCCCCAGCCGATGCCGCCAAGATCGCGTAATCCCTCGCGTATAATCAGCGGCAGCATCAACAGGCCGGACCAGAAGAAGCGATGAAACGCGAGATCGGCGGGTGAAAAGCCGACCTGTATGCCGTGTTTCGCAACGACAAAGCCTGCGGCCCACGCGAGCGCTGCGAGCGTCCCGCACACGATGCCGATGATCATCGTCGGCCTATGCACTTTGTCGGATGCGGCCATGACTCTGGCGTTCGAGGCAAACGGGGTGACTTCGGTACGGCTGATACTCTAGGATCGGCAGCGAAGTCCATTTGCCAATCGAAAACACTCCCTTCACCTGGATGGAAAGCTCATGGCGAAGTCGCGTAAAGTCATCATTACCTGCGCTGTTACCGGTTCGATTCATACTCCTTCGATGTCGCCCCACCTTCCGGTGACGGCCCAGGAGATCGCGGACGCCGCCATCGGGGCTGCCGAGGCCGGTGCGGCGATTGTGCACCTGCACGCGCGCAACCCGCAGGATGGCCGTCCTGATCAGACGCCGGAGGCGTTTGCGCCGTTCCTCAAGGTGATCAAGCAGCGCTCGGGTGTCGTGGTGAACATCACGACCGGCGGGGCGCCGACGATGACCGCGGAAGAGCGCGTCCGCCCGGCGGCGACGTTCAAGCCCGAGGTCGCCTCGCTCAACATGGGCACGATGAATTTTGGTCTTTATCCGATGATCCCCCGGTTCAAGGGCAAGTTCAAACACGACTGGGAGGAGCCGTATCTCGAGCGTTCGCGCGGTGGCATGTTCAAGAATACTTTCGCAGACATCGAGTACATTTTGACCACTTGCGCCGGAAACGGCACCCGGTTCGAGATCGAGTGCTATGATATCGGTCACCTCTACACGCTCAGGCATTTCCTCGATCGCGGCTTGGTGAAGCCGCCGCTGTTCGTTCAGTCGGTGTTCGGAATTCTCGGCGGCATCGGGCCACACCCCGAAGACGTTATGATGATGAAGCGCACGGCCGATCGTCTCCTCGGCGACAACTATCATTGGTCTGTGCTCGGGGCCGGGCAGAATCAGATGCGTGTCGCGGCGATCGCAGCGGCCATCGGCGGCAACGTCCGGGTCGGCATGGAGGATTCACTCTGGATCGGCGCCGGAAAACTGGCCGAATCCAACGCCCAGCAAGTGACCCAGGTCCGCAAGATCCTCGAAGGCCTGGGGCTGGAAATAGCGTCGTCCGATGAAGCGCGTGAAATCCTGTCGCTCAAGGGCGGCGACAAGGTGGCGTTTTGACCATTCAGTGGTCTGCGGCGATGTTTGCGGTTGCCCTGACGCGCGCGAAACCCTCCTATAGCAGAAGGAGATTCGCGCGATGGGTTCGCTCGACAGCGTAAGCCTCGTCATATTGCTCGGCAGCTTGCTGGTTCTCGCCGGCATCCTGTCGAGCTTGATTGCGCTGCGCTTCGGGGCGCCGTTGCTGCTGGTCTTCCTTCTGGTGGGGGTTCTGGCCGGGGAAAACGGGCCTGGCGGCATCAAGTTCGACGACGTCGGCGTTGCCTATACGGTCGGTTCGATCGCGCTGGCCCTCATTCTGTTCGATGGCGGCCTGCGCACGCGCTTTGCGACCTTCCGCAACGTTCTGGCGCCGGCGGTAACTCTCGCGACGGTCGGCGTGCTCATTACCGCAATTCTGACGGCGCCGGTCGCCAAATACGTCCTTGGGCTCAATTGGATCGAGGCCTTGCTGATCGGCGCCGTCGTGGCATCGACCGACGCGGCTGCGGTGTTTTTCCTGATCAATGCCCGCGGCCTAAGACTGCGCCCGCGCGTGCGCGCTGTGCTCGAAGTGGAATCGGGCACCAACGACCCGTTCGCGATTTTTCTGGCATTACTGCTGGTCGAAATTCTGCTGGTCGGCAATCAGAGCTGGTCGCACGCACTGATAACGTTCCTGCGTGATGCCATTCTTGGCTGCATCATGGGCTATTTGGGCGGCCGAGTTATCGCATTCGTGATCAATCGCATCACGCTCGCGCAAGGTCTGCATGCGCCATTCGTCGCCGTTAGTGCTCTGGTTATTTTTGCCTTTGCAAATATCGTGCACTCGTCCGGCTTCCTCGCCGTTTATCTCGCGGGGCTGGTCGTCGGCAACATGCAGACACGGGCCCGCAATTCCGTGATCGTCTTTCTCGACGCCATTACCTGGCTGGCGCAGATCGTGATGTTTGTTCTGCTCGGCCTTCTGGCCTGGCCGGCTCGTCTCGCCTACAGCTTCTACGGCGCCATTGCGGTGGCGGTCGTCCTTATGCTGATCGCTAGGCCGGCCGCCGTATTTCTCTGTCTGGCACCGTTCAAATTTCAGATGCGTGAGATGACGTTCATTTCCTGGGTTGGCCTGCGCGGCGCGGTCGGCATCTTTCTGGCGTCGATCCCGATGCTGGTAGGATTGCCGGGGGCCACGTTGTTTTTTGATGTCGCCTTCGTCGTGGTCTTGCTGTCGCTGCTGGTTCAAGGCTGGACCGTGGCGCTGGCGGCCCGCAAGCTGGACATCTCCTTTGCGCGCGCCGATCCGTCGCCAAGGCGTGTCGAGCTCGACCTGCCGGGACAGCTTGCGCGCGAGATCGTTGGTTATCCTGTGCCTGCCAACAGCCCGTTCCTGCGGCGCGGACTGATTCCG
>DATBTA010000335.1:0-4433 GCA_036559505.1 Pseudolabrys sp.
CCTGGCTGCGCTATTGGCTCGAGGCGGAAAGGTTGGAGAAGATAGAGGTTCGGTGGATCAGGTCGAGCGACGTCACATACGGTTCCGCCAGTCTGAAAGCGGTCTTGACGACGATACTTGGGGCAAATTCAAAGTTTGCAGAGCAGATTTCGAATGTATCGCTGGCACGTGCAAACTTCACAGGCCAGCCATCGGACGTGTGGCGTGAAGCCGTCTCTTGTCAACTTCGGAAAAGGATGTGGGATCTTTTGCCCTCGGAGTTCGTCGACCGGCTTGACTTGCGTCAATAGAGCAACTGTTCGCAAGGCTGGCGGAAGGGGTGAGATTCGAACTCACGAACGACTTGCGCCGTTGCCGGTTTTCAAGACCGGTGCCTTAAACCACTCGGCCACCCTTCCAGTCTTCCTTGGAACTTTTCACAGCGGGATTGTCCCGAAATATCAGCGGGATACTAGCGCCGCCTGCGTAAGAGATCGGTAATCAAGGGGTTATATACATTCGTGGGGTTTATCACAAAGCTGCGCATGAGCGGATCGGATAAACGACGGTGGTTCCGGAGCTCGCCGAAGGGGCTGGTCCCGCGGGCGGCGCGGCTTTTGCTCGGTCCGAATACGCAGCCGATCGAATGCAAGGTCGTCGACATGTCCGCGGGCGGCGCGCAGCTTGAGCTGCAGCGCGTCTATGACTTACCGGAGCGTTTCGAGTTTCTTCACGGCGCCACGAAGCGGCATTGCACGCTGGCATGGTCGCGCGGCTTCCGCATCGGCATTTCCTACGAAGGCAGCACCGTCCAGCGGTCGTCTGTGAGCGGCGGGCTGAGCAGACCCAAGAGCGGCGCCGGCCTCCTGTCGCGTCGTTAGACCAGTAAATCAGCCACAGGCTTGCAAGGACGGCGTCCGTTGGCTATGCCCGCGGCTCCGGCCAGATCGCTTCGGAACCAACCATTTACCACCGTTCCGTCATACGGTTTTCGCCGGGGGAGCGAACGGGTAGACTGGCCGCTTCCGATTGGGGACCAGGCAGGGATGGGTTACTTGGGGGCTTTCGTCGGCAATCGACGTTTCGCGCGCCTTGTCGTCCTTGGCATAGGATCCCTCGCGCTCGCCAACTGCTCAGGCGGCGGCAGGATTGATCCCCGCTACGGCGTTGCCGCCAGTCCGCGCGTCGTCGAGCCGGGTCAGCCGGTGCCGAAAGGCGGCGGCGTCTATCGCCTCGGCAAACCCTACACCGTCGCCGGCCGCGTCTACGTACCTGAGGAAAACAGCAATTACAGTGCAGTCGGCCTGGCTTCGTGGTACGGCGACGATTTTCACGGGCGCTACACCGCGAACGGCGAAATCTTCGACATGACGTCGATTTCGGCGGCGCATCCGACGCTGCCATTGCCGTCTTATGTGCGGGTCACCAACCTTGCCAACAACCGGTCGATTGTCGTTCGCGTCAACGATCGCGGGCCCTATGCACGCGACCGGTTGATCGACCTTTCAGTCAAGACGGCCGAGCTGCTGGGTTTTTATGGCCACGGCATTGCCCGCGTGAAGGTGGACTATGTCGGCCGCGCTCCGTTGACTGGCTCGGACGACCGGAAGCTGATTGCGACGTTGCGGGAGGGCGGCCCGGCCCAACTGCCCGTGCAGGTCGCATCCGGTAAGCCGTTTGCGCCGACTTACTTCGACAACAGGCCGCTGCGTGCCGCGGCCCGGATTCCGTCGCCGCCGGATCGTCCCTACAGCCTGGGCGATTTGCCGCGCGAACTGCCGGCGGCGGAGGCGCCGACCACCGAACTCGCTGCGCGGCCGCGCGCGTCGAATTCCGAAGCGCGTGAACCTGTTGAGGCGGCCGGGTTACCGGTTTCGGCCTATGCCCCTCGGGCCTATGATATGCGGCCGGGTTACATGAGCGGCCGCGGCCTTTACTGAGCCGTATTTTACCGCCAAAGGTTGCCAGATCTGGCTGCGCTGGATTGAGCGTGCCGTCAAACGAGCCTTGATGATGGCCATGCGGAAAATTGCATTCGGACATTGGCTGATGGTGGCGGCGCTGGCCTGCGGCCTTTCCGCGGCCGCGATTGCAGCACCACCGCACAAGATCGCGCCGACGACAGCGCACAAAAAAGATGCGCCAAAAAAAGAGGCGCCGAAGAAAGACGAACCGAATATCAGTGCGCCGCACGCGATCCTGATCGACGCCAAATACGGCGGTGTGTTGTTCGAGCGCGACGCCGACCGGCTGATCTTTCCCGCCAGCCTCGCCAAGCTAATGACCGCTGAATACGTTTTTCATGAGATCAAGGAAGGGCGCATCAAGCTCACCGACGAATACATGGTGAGCGAAAATGCCTGGCGGAAAGGCGGCGCGCCGTCCCACGGCTCCACGATGTTCGCGGCGCTTAACAGCAAGGTCTCGGTCGACGACCTGCTGCACGGCATGATCATCCAATCCGCCAACGACGCCTGCATTGTGCTGGCCGAAGGAATTGCTGGAAATGAAGCTGAGTTCGGCAATAAGCTGACCCAGCGCGCGCGCGAAATCGGCTTGGATAAATCAGTCTTCACCAACTCCAACGGTCTGCCTGATCCGAACGAGAAGGCGACGACCCGCGAGTTGGCAATGCTTGCGCGGCACATCATCCGCACCTACCCGGATTTCTACCCACTCTTTGCACAGCCCGATTTCACCTGGAACAAGATCCGGCAGCAGAACCGCAATCCGCTTTTGGGTGCCATGAGCGGCGCCGACGGGCTCAAGACCGGTTACACAAAAGAGGCGGGTTATGGCCTGGTCGGGTCGGCGGTCCAGAACGACCTGCGCCTGATCGTGGCTGTCACGGGTGTCAGCACAGCCAAGGAACGCGCCGACGAAGCAAAGAAGGCGCTCGAATGGGGTTTCCGGAATTTCGAGCAGCGTACGATCTTTGCCGAAGGCCAGACGATTGGGACCGCGAAGGTTTTTGGTGGCGCGAGCGGCCGCGTCGCGCTGAAGGCCGATGGAGAGGTCAAGGTGATGCTGCCCAAATCGGGGGCGGACCGGCTCATTGCTCGTATCGTCTACACCGGGCCGGTGCCGGCGCCGGTGACCGAGGGGACGCCGATCGGCAATCTCAAGGTCTGGCGCAATGACAACTTGATCCTGACGATGCCGCTGAAAGCCGCTGAAAACATCGGTAAAGGAAACATGCCGCAGCGCGCGTTCGATGCTGTGACTGAAATGATAATCGCGCTGTTCCGTGCCGGAGCCGAGCGGCTATGATGGCAGACGCCATCGCAGGTGGGCGGTGACCGGAAAAGGCTGATCGGCTTTGCGCGGACATTTCATTACCTTCGAAGGTGGCGAAGGCAGCGGAAAATCTACGCACGCAGCCACCCTGGCGCAAAGGCTCAGGTCCATTGGCCAGAACGTGGTGCTCACCCGCGAGCCGGGCGGCTCAACCGGAGCCGAGATCATTCGTCACATCCTGCTGTCCGGCATTGCCAAACCGCTTGGCGCGGAGACCGAGGCGATCCTTTTCGCCGCCGCACGCGACGACCATGTGCGCAATACGATAGTGCCGGCCTTGAAATCCGGCACATGGGTCATCTGCGACCGTTTCATTGACTCAACGCGCGTCTATCAGGGCGCTCTCGGAAATGTCGATCAGCGGTTGATCCGCAGCCTTGAGCGGGTGACCGTCGGGCCGGCGGTGCCCGAACTGACGTTTATTCTCGATGTTCCCGCGCAAATTGGATTGGCACGCGCGAAGAACAGGCGTGGCCAAACCGAGGCTGACCGGTTCGAGGCAGAATCGACGGAATTTCATGAGAAGTTACGCGGGGCGTACCGGGCTCTCGCTGCCGGGGAGCCGAAGCGCTGCGTCGTTATCGATGGCCGCGCGCCGCGCGATGTCGTAGCGGACAGGATCTGGTCGATCGTTCAGGATCGGTTGCGTCCCGAAACGATCGGAATTGCGGAGACGTCGACGCCGTGACCTCCGACGATGAAGACACCGGCGCAAAATCGCCGCGCGAGACGACCGCGCTGTTTGGCCACGCCGAAGCGGAAAAAGCGCTGCTTGACGCCTACAAGAGCGGACGAATAGCCCATGCCTGGCTGATTGGTGGTCCGCCCGGCATCGGCAAGGCGACCTTGGCATATCGCATGGCGCGCTTTGTGCTGGCTCATCCCGATCCGCAATCACCGGCGGTGCAGAACGCCAAGTCACTTGCTGTAGAGGCTGACCATCCGGTTGCGCACCGCATCGCTGCACAAGCGCAGGGCGATCTGCTGGTCATCGAACGCGTGATCAACGAGCAAACCGGCAAGCTCTATACCGTCATCCGTGTTGACGATGTCCGCCGGACTGTCGCGTTTTTCGGCTCGACCGCAGGCGAGGGCGGCTGGCGTGTTGCCATCGTTGACGCCGTCGACGATCTGCAGCGCGAGGGCGCCAACGCGCT
>DATBTA010000336.1:0-11878 GCA_036559505.1 Pseudolabrys sp.
TTCCCGGGTGACCGCGAACAAATACATGGCGACCAGTCGCGGAATCTTTGAATTGAAATATTTCTTTACCTCGGCGATTGCCGCAGCGGACGGCGGCGAGGCCCATTCAGCTGAAGCTGTCCGGCATCGCATTCGTCAGCTGATCGACGATGAAAGTACCGAGAACGTGTTGTCGGACGATACGATCGTGGAAAAACTACGTGATGCCGGAATCGACATCGCGCGGCGCACGGTTGCAAAGTACCGTGAAGCAATGCGCATTCCGTCTTCGGTCCAGCGCCGCCGCGAAAAATAGGCCACCGGCGCCTGAAAACATACCCTTCCAAGGCATTGACGCGCGGAACACTTCTACGCTGAAATCTCTTATGCCTGCCTAGAGGCAGCGTCACGAGTCCCAATGGAGGCAAACAATGCCTTTGCGTGTCTCGGGTCGAAACATCAGTATCGGCACGGCATTACAGCGAAAAATCACCGATCGCGTCGAAGAAGCAACCTCGAAATATTTTCGTGGCGGCTATTCGGGGCATGCAACGGTCGGTAGGGACGGATTCGGGTTCCGTACCGAGTGCATCCTGCATCTCGATTCAGGCGCATTGCTGGAAGCCGAAGGAATGGCACCGAATGCCTATGACAGTGCAGAACAGGCGGCGATCCGTATCGAAAAGCGGTTGCGGCGCTACAAACGCCGCCGCAAGGATCATCAAGCGCGTCGTGGCGGCTAAAATCTTAAAACGGCACTATAATGCTAAACTTATGCCATTGACGGCGGGCCTGACGGCACTTATGGTCCGCCGCCTTCAACACCCCCTTTGCAACTCGGCGCTGCCATTCCCGATCATTGGCCATGTCCATGACGCTTACTGATTTCGTCGCGCCGAACGCCGTTGTTGCAGGGCTGAAGGTTAACAGCAAGAAGCAGGCGATCCAGGAATTGGCCGCGCGCGCGGCTGAGCTGACGGGACAGAGTGAAAAGGAAATTCTGGAAATCCTGCTTCAGCGCGAAAAGCTCGGCTCTACCGGCGTCGGTAATGGTGTGGCGATTCCGCATGGCAAGCTTCCGAAGCTCGGCCGACTCTTTGGTCTCTTCGCACGGCTGCAGCGCCCGATTGATTTCGAGGCGCTCGACAACCAACCGGTCGACCTCATCTTTCTGCTGCTCGCACCAGAAGCGGCGGGCGCCGATCACCTCAAGGCGCTAGCGCGCGTGGCGCGCCAACTACGCGATCCGGAAATTGCACGCCGGTTGCGCGAATCAACCGACGCCGACGCGCTGCATGCAGTGCTCGCGATGCCACCAGCGAGTACGGCGGCGTAAACCGCTGTGTTCGTCCGCGCAAGCGGCGACGCATCACCTCGAAATTTTCGGAAATGGTCTCTCGCCTTTTGATGCCCCGCACCGCGCGGAGCATCATCAGAGCTGTGTCAGTGCACGCTAACGGGCTCGAGCTCCTGGCTCCAGGCGTTCGCAACAGCGGCTTCACGCGTGTCCGTCAGCATGATCGGCGTACCGTCGGCCGCATGCAAAGCAAATAGCTTGATGCCTGGCGCGATTTTTGGCGCTTGCGGAAACAGATTGGCGACGTCCTCGGAACGGATCGTCTTCACGTAAGCAAGACGGCCGTCGCCGAGCTGTGCCAGTGCCTCCTGCGTAATAGCCGGATGGGCTGTGTTCGGTTCAATCTGTTTGTCGTTGGTCATGGCCCTCGACTCCTTTCTGATTCAACGCTTGACGCGGTCGAGTCCTGCTTCACGAGTCCGTCATTCCTGTTCATTAATCGAGATCGTTTTCACGATCCGTTCCGGTTGTGGCCGGATGAGATCGATCGCCAACAGGCCGTTTTTCAAATCGGCACCCATAACCTCCATTCCATCGCAGAGCACAAATGTGCGTTGGAACTGACGCGCGGCTATTCCGCGGTGGAGATATTGGCGGGTCTTGTCGTCCTGCTGCCGCCCACGGATCACCAATTGGCTTTCCTCGATGCTCACATCGAGCTGATCGCGGGTGAATCCAGCAACGGCGAGTGTGATGCGCAGGCGCTCGGGATTTTGCCCGTCGCGCGGCAGCCGCTCGATGTTGTAGGGCGGGTAGCCGTCGGCCCCCTTGGCAACGCGGTCGAGCACGCGCTCGATCTCGTCGAATCCCAAGAGGAACGGGCTGGAGAGAGACGGAACTCGCGACATTGGTCTCAAAGCCCTCGCTTGAAGCGACTTTGACGGGGCCCCTTTCAGGCACCCCAACCGTAGAGCGACTGCCCTTCGGTCGTTCCTAATATGGGCGGGCTGGGTTAAAGGTTCAAGAACAGGGCAAAATCCGCTCCCGACGCGGACATATTGTCGATATTTCAGACGGTTTTTCATGGCCGACGACCCCAAATTTCCGTCACTGACCATCCGCACTCTGCGCGGGACGCCGGTGGACGTCCCGCTGAACTACGTACTCGGTACCAGCGCGATCGCGATACGTAAGGCCCCGCTTCTGCTGGTGGATCTGGAAACGGAGGAAGGGGTCACCGGCCGCACGTACCTTTTCTGCTACCTGCCGGCGGCTTCGGCGGCGATCATCAGCCTGCTCGCCGACGTCGAGCAGGTCGTGAAAGGCGAGGCCGTTGCGCCGGCCGAACTATGGAAGAAGCTTGCGCGCCGCTTCACCCTGATCGGCGTGCAGGGCATTGTGCGAATGGCGATGTCGGCTTTCGATACAGCCTCCTGGGATGCCCTCGCCATCGCTGCGGGCAAGCCGCTTGCAGATTTCATCGGGGCGTCACCGCGCAATATCCCCGCCTACAATAGCTGCGGGCTCGGATTGAAAGACGACCTGGGGGCGCTCGCGGATGAAGCGGAGAAATTGCTCGCCGGAGGTTTTCGCGCGGTCAAGCTGCGGCTGGGCTATCCGACGGTGCAGGGAGATATCGCGGCCGTTCACGCGGTACGCAAGCGCATCGGCGACGATGTCGCGTTGATGGTCGACTACAATCAGGCGCTTGTGCTCGAGGATGCGCTTGTACGCGGTCGTGCGCTCGATTCCGAAAATATCTACTGGCTCGAAGAGCCCATCCGCCATGACGACTATTCTGGAGCTGCGAAGCTGGCACGCGAACTCAAAGTGCCTATACAGATCGGCGAGAATTTTTCGCTTCCTGCTGCCATGGCGACAGCGGTTGAGCAGCATGCCACCGACTATGTCATGCCTGATCTGGAACGAATTGGCGGAGTGACCGGATGGCGCGATGCGGCCGATATCGCGCATTCGCACAAACTAAAAATGTCGTCACATCTTTTTCCCGAAGTCAGCGTGCATCTCCTCGCCGCCACCCCCACCTGCCATTTCCTCGAATATGTTGATTGGGCCGATGTGCTGCTTGAAGAGCCGTTGGTGGTCATCGACGGTTATGCGCAAATTTCTGCGCGCCCTGGTAACGGAATGATCTGGGACAAAAAAGCGGTCGAACGCTACCGCATGCACTGAGCTAGCGAAGCGGAAGCTTGAAGAGCTTGATCGCGTTGGCCCGGCTGACCTTGATCCGGTCAACTTCTCCAATCTCTGCGCTATCGATCCATTGCGCGCCTTCTCCGACGTCCTCGAAAGGCCAGTCGACGGAAAACATCACGCGGTCCGCCCCCATCACCGAAATGGCGTTCACCAGCGCGGCGGTATCGAAATTGCCGGATGTTGTGAGGTGGAAGTGCTTGCGGAAGTAGTGAGCCACGCTGTGCTTGGCCGGATACTTGTGCGAAGCCTTCATCCAGCCGTTGCGATTGTCGATGCGCCAAAGATAGACGGGAATGCCTTCACCGATATGGCCAAGCACCATTTTCAGATTTGGGCATTCATCGAATAAGCCGCTGCCGATCAGCCTCAGCGCGTGCACGGCGGTCTCGGCGGCAAATGCCCAATTTGGGCCGAGCATCCAGTTGTGCCCTTCGTAAATTCTGGTCCAGCTTGGAAGCGGATTGCGCGGATGCAAATAAAACGGGACGTCGAGCACCTCGACGGTGCGCCAGAACGCACGGTACTGGGGAAGATCGTAGTAGGTGACGTTTTCAGGGGAGCCGATTTGCGAAAATCCGTTGACCAAAGCTCCGACCATCCCGAGGTCTTTGACGCAGCGCGTGAGTTCGACGGCGGCCGCCTCCGGGTCCTGCATCGGAATTGCCGCGAACGCGGCAAAACGGCCCGGGCGTTTCCGCACTTCGCCGGCTAGGGCATCATTGGCTTGCCTGGCGATCGCGATCGCTTTTTTAACATCATGAATTGCCTGAATCGCCGGCGCATTTAACGACAGGATCATCATCTCGATCCCGTGTTTGTCCATTTCCCCGAGGCGGGTCTCCTGGATGTCGAGCAGTCGATGACTCAAGTCTTTCCAGACGTGCGAGCCGAACACATGAGAATCGCCCAGCGTCGATTCAATGGCGAAGTGTTCCTCGAGCGCTATCTTGCCTTGCATTGCCTTCTCCCGGCTTTTTTGCATCATGCAATGCGCGGACGGCGTTTGTCAGCAGCCGTGCATGCACCAAAAAAGCCGCCCCGGTTTGGGCGGCCTGCCGAGCCGTAGCTCCCGAAGGATGGTGGAGCCAGGGGGAGTCGAACCCCCGACCTCGTGAATGCCATTCACGCGCTCTCCCAACTGAGCTATGGCCCCAATTCGCGAGTTCGATTGCCGCTCTTGGGGAGCAGCAGCTGTAATCAGTTTTCCTCTTCCTTCTCGACGCCTTCGCCGATGATGTCGCTGACGTCGGCATTGCCTTCTTCCTCTTCCTCGATGAAGGCGGCATCGTCGAGGCTTTCATCCATCTCGACTTCTTCTTCCTCACCTGCTGCAGCGCCTTCGGCCGCGGCCGGCTTCTTCTTGCCTTGCTGTTCGGCTTCTGCGTCCTCAAGCGAAACAAATTCGGCCTCGGCGGTCTCCGGGACGATGCTTTCGGTCTGAGCCACAGGCTTCGCGGCCACCGGCGCTTCAGGGCGCGCGCGCGAAGGCGTCGGCGCAGCGATAGGGACGACCTTGCCGGTATAAGGTGAAATCACCGGCGTTTTATTGAGATCGTAAAACTTACGGCCTGTATCCGGACAGACGCGCTTGGTGCCGAGATCGGGTTTCGCCACAGTCGAGGTTCCCAGGGGTCGTGAAAATCGGTGTTTCACTTGGCTAGTTGCAGGGCCCCTGTCAATAGCGCAGATGCTCAAAAGCAGCGGGATGACGGCCCGCGCGGCTGCGTGGTAGGACGGCGAAGACTTTAGGGATACCGGCTGGTGACTTCCGCAGAATTAGCGCCGTTAACCGCCCGTCAAAGCGGCCCCGTGCAGGGCCGTGCCCGCGTGCCCGGCGACAAATCGATTTCTCACCGCGCTCTCATTCTGGGGGCCCTGACGGTCGGCGAAACTACCGTCGGTGGCCTTTTGGAAGGCGAGGATGTCCTGCATACCGCCGACGCGATGCGGGCGCTTGGCGCTCATCTGGAGCGCACCGGCGAGCAGGCCTGGCGCATTCGCGGCGTCGGGGTGGCGGGTTTCGCCCAGCCTGTCAGCCCGCTCGATTTCGGCAATTCCGGAACGGGCTGCCGGCTGGCCATTGGAGCGGTGGCTGGCTCACCGGTAACTGTTGCTTTCGTCGGCGACGAGTCTCTGCGTAGCCGGCCGATGCGGCGCGTGCTCGACCCGTTGGAGAAAATGGGGGCGCGCGTGCTGGAGGTAGCCGACGGCGGGCGCCTCCCTTTGATAATCCGGGGCGCTACCGATCCGATCCCGATCATTTACGAACCGCCGGTCGCTTCCGCGCAGCTCAAATCGGCTGTGCTGCTCGCCGGTCTTGCTGCGCCGGGCGAGACGACTGTCATCGAGGCGGAAGCGACCCGCGACCACACTGAGCGGTTGCTCAGGCACTTCGGCGCCAAAATCACCAGCAAGTCGCAGGGCGAGCACGGACGCCGCATTGTATTGAAGGGCCAGCCTGAGCTTGAGCCAGCCAATGTCCTTGTGCCTGCAGATCCGTCTTCGGCGGCGTTCCCGTTGGTCGCGGCATTGCTCGTGCCTGGCTCCGAACTTGTTCTCGAAGCGGTCATGACTAACCCGCTGCGAACCGGATTACTGACGACGTTGCGCGAAATGGGGGCAAGCATCGAAGTCGTGGACAAGCGCGACGATGGGGGCGAGGAGATCGCCGACCTTCGCGTGCGCTCGTCCACTCTAAAAGGTGTCGATGTCCCGGCCGAGCGCGCGCCATCCATGATCGACGAGTACCCGATCCTGGCCGTGGCCGCTTCGTTCGCGGAAGGCGTGACGCGACTGCGGGGCTTGCAGGAGCTGCGCATGAAAGAATCTGATCGCCTTGCCGCGACCGCCGATATGTTGCGTGCAAATGGCATCGCCGCTGAAATCGAGGGCGACGATCTGATTGTTCAGGGCAAGGGCCGTCCTGCTGGCGGCGCCGAAGTGAAAACGCACATGGACCATCGGATTGCAATGTCGGCTCTGGTCATGGGGCTCGCCAGTGAAAATCCGGTGGGTATCGACGACAGCGCCTTCATTGCGACCAGCTTTCCCGGCTTTGTCGAGCTAATGCGTTCGATCGGTGCGGATCTGACATGATCATCGCGATCGACGGGCCGGCGGCGTCGGGCAAAGGCACGCTCGGCAAGAGGCTCGCCGCTCACTACAACTTGCGGCACCTCGACACCGGATTGATCTATCGCGCGGTTGCGAAAGCTCTCGTCGATCGTGGACATCGTCCGAGCGATACCAAAGCTGCGGTTGCTGCCGCGAAAGCGCTCGATCCGTCGGGCTTTGACGAAGTTGTGCTCAAGACTCACGCCATCGGAGAAGCCGCATCGATCGTATCCACCATTCCGGAGGTCCGCGACGCCTTGCTTGCATTCCAGCGCGAATTTGCCGCGGCGTCACCGGGAGCGGTTCTCGATGGCCGCGACATTGGCACCGTCATCAGCCCCAATGCCGACGTTAAGATTTTTGTCACTGCGAGCCCCGAGGTGCGCGCCCGCCGTCGTGCCGCCGAATATCGGGCGCAAGGGCGGGATATCGATGAATCGGCAGTGCTGGCTGACATTCTTAAGCGCGATGAACGCGACCAAAACCGTGCAGCAGCGCCCTTAAAACGCGCGTCAGATGCGCACTTGCTCGATACAACGCATTTGGATATAGACGCGGCAATCCGGGCCGCCATCGACATCGTCGAGGCCAGCCGGGCGGGCCGAGGGCGCGAGTAACGCCCCTCGCTGTTGGAGGACAAAGCCCCGCTCGAGCCTCAGCGTAAAGCGCGCCCGATCGAACCATCGTTCCGATAGCACGGTTTTTGCGCCGGCCAACCGGGATTCCGGAGGCCGCCGTTGGTCTGCGGGACCATCGGCCCGCGCAATTGGAACGCCATTCAAACCCGTCGGCGCGCCGCAAACAGGAGACTCCATGGCTACGGCTACAGCACCCTCGCGTGAAGACTTCGCCAAGATGCTCGACGAAGCGTTCGGAGGCGGAAACCTTCAGGAAGGTTCCGTCATCAAGGGCAAGGTCGTCGGCGTCGAAAAGGAATTTGCCGTCATCGATGTCGGTCTGAAGACCGAAGGTCGGGTCGCCTTGCGTGAATTCGCCAGCCCGGGACGGCAGGCTGAGCTCAAGGTCGGCGATGAGGTCGAAGTCTATCTCGAGCGTGTCGAGAACGCGCTCGGTGAAGCGGTGCTGTCGCGCGACAAGGCGCGGCGCGAGGAAAGCTGGGGCAAGCTCGAGAAGGCATTCAATGCCAACGAGAAAGTACAAGGCCTCATCTTCAACCAGGTCAAAGGCGGCTTCACGGTCGATCTCGACGGCGCAGTTGCGTTCCTGCCGCGTTCGCAGGTCGATATCCGGCCGATCCGCGACGTTACGCCGCTAATGAGCGTGCCACAGCAGTTCCAAATTCTGAAGATGGATCGCAGGCGCGGCAACATCGTTGTTTCGCGCCGCACCGTGCTGGAAGAGACCCGTGCCGAGCAGCGCCAGGAGCTGGTGCAGAACCTCGAAGAAGGTCAGGTCATCGACGGCGTTGTGAAGAACATCACCGACTACGGTGCATTCGTGGATCTGGGCGGCATCGACGGCCTGTTGCACGTAACCGACATCGCATGGCGGCGCGTCAATCATCCGACCGAAGTGCTCAACATCGGCCAGCAGGTGAAGGTCAAGATCATCAAGATCAATCACGAGACACATCGCATCTCGCTTGGCATGAAGCAGCTGCTGGACGATCCGTGGCAAGGCATCGAAGGCAAATACCCGGTTGGTACCCGCTTCAAGGGCCGCGTTACCAACATCACCGACTACGGCGCCTTTGTGGAGCTTGAACCTGGCATCGAGGGCTTGATCCACGTGTCCGAGATGTCATGGACCAAGAAGAACGTCCATCCGGGCAAGATCGTCTCCACTTCGCAGGAAGTCGAAGTGCAGATTCTCGAGGTCGATCCGGTCAAGCGGCGTATTTCGCTCGGCCTCAAGCAGACAATGCGCAATCCGTGGGAAGTGTTCGTCGAGAAACATCCGCCGGGTTCGACAGTCGAAGGTGAAGTCAAGAACAAAACCGAATTCGGCCTGTTCCTCGGCCTTGATGGCGATGTGGACGGAATGGTTCACCTGTCCGACCTCGATTGGAAGCGCCCCGGCGAGCAGGTGATCGAGGAATACAAGAAAGGCGACATCGTCAAGGCACAGGTTCTCGACGTAGATGTCGAGAAGGAGCGCATATCGCTCGGCGTCAAGCAGCTCGCCGGCGATCCGATGGAATCTGCGGGTGACCTCAAGAAGGGATCGGTCGTCACCTGTGAGGTTACCGAGGTGAAAGAGTCCGGAATCGACGTCAAGATCGTCGGCACCGATCTCGCCGCCTTCATCAAGCGTGCCGATCTCGCGCGCGAGCGCGGCGAGCAACGGCCGGAGCGTTTCTCGGTCGGCCAGAAAGTGGATGCCCGCGTCACGCAGTTCGACCGCAAGACTCACAAGGTCGGCGTTTCCATCAAGGCGCTGGAAGTGGCCGAGGAGAAAGAGGCGATCGCCCAGTACGGCACGGCCGATTCAGGTGCTTCGCTTGGCGATATTCTCGGCGCTGCGCTTAAGCAGCGGGCGGGCGATAAGCCCGAAGCTGAAACCGAAAAGGCCGAAGAATAGGCCTTTATTTGGATCCCTAATGGGACGGAAAACCCGGGGCGTGCCTCGGGTTTTCCGCTTTGATACCGCCAAAACTCGGCCATATCGTTGCGCGATGCGCGGCATTGACCGGTACAATCTGTTGACGATTCGACATATGTGATGTGGAGCCGGCGCGCGATTTGCTGCACTATCACGCGTGAACCAAATGGAGCGAGACAATGTCGCTCGATGCCGATGCCATCGTCGATCGCCGCCGCATGCGGCGCAAGCTCACATTCTGGCGGGTAACTGCCGTCGTGGTGGCGCTGGTCGCAATCGGCGGCGGCGCGCTTTTCCTTGTTCCCGGCAGCCGTCTGATGCCGCCAGGCGCTTACATTTCGCGCATCAAGATTCAGGGCCTTATCCGCGGCAATCAGGACCGGATCGAGGCGCTTGAACAGCTTGGCCGATCGCGTGCGCGCGCGGTGATTGTCCATATCGACAGTCCAGGCGGCACCACGGCCGGCTCCGAACAGCTCTACGACGCGCTGCGCGAGCTGCAGAGCAAAAAGCCGATGGTTGTGGTCGTTGACGGGCTCGCGGCATCCGGCGCCTATATCGCAGCGCTTTCGGCCGACCATATCATTGCCAACGAAACATCGCTGGTTGGCTCGATCGGCGTCCTTTTCCAGTATCCAAATTTTACTGATGTGCTCAAAACGATCGGTATCAAGGTGGAAGAGGTGAAATCATCGCCCTTGAAGGCGGCGCCGAACGGGTTTGAGCCAACAAGTCCGGAGGCCCGCGCCGCGATCGAAGCGATCGTGCTGGATTCCTATGCCTGGTTCAAAGATCTGGTGAAGAATCGGCGGAAAATGGACAACGGCCAACTTACCCGCGTGGCCGATGGGCGTGTCTTTACCGGCCGGCAGGCAGTGGGGCTCAGGCTGGTCGACGGCCTCGGCAACGAGAAAACCGCGCTGGCCTGGCTGGAAAAGGAAAAAAAGGTGCCCGCCAACACGCCGGTTCGCGACTATTCGCTGCGGCCGCGCTTCGGCGAGCTTTCTTTCCTGCACGTCGCGGCTTGGACATTCGAGGCTGTGGGGCTCAGCGCCATTGCGCACCGCATCGAAGAATGGGGCGCGGTGCAGGCGGTCGAGAGACTTAATCTTGACGGTCTCTTGGCGCTTTGGCACCCTCCATCCACCAATTGAGTACCACTTGACCGGGCAGGGCGGCGTCAATGATCAAGTCAGAGCTCGTCCAGCGAATTGCCTCCCAAAATCCTCACCTCTACCAACGCGACGTCGAAAATATCGTCAACGCCATTCTTGGCGAGATCACCAGCGCCATGGCCAAAGGCGACCGCGTCGAGTTGCGTGGCTTCGGCGCCTTTTCGGTGAAGCACCGGCCGGCGCGAACCGGTCGAAATCCCCGGACCGGAGCTCACGTGGCTGTCGACAAGAAATCGGTGCCGTTCTTCAAGACCGGTAAGGAAATGCGCGAGCGATTGAACAAGCCGGACTCGATTTAGGAGCCGGTTTTTCCGGTTTACGAAAATGCTATGATTGCGGCCGGGCACGTCCCGGCCATCGTTTTTTTACAAAGGGCGTCGACAATGTTCCGCAAAATCGTGTCGGCGGTGATCCTTGTGCCGTTGGCAGCGGTCATCATCATCTTCGCGGTGGCCAACCGGCAATCGGTGACGGTGTCATTCGATCCCTTTTCGACGACAAGCCCAGCCTATGCGGTGACGCTGCCGCTTTTCGTTCTCATCGTCGTGCTTATCATCCTTGGTGTGCTGATTGGCGGCACCGTTGCCTGGGTCGGCCAAGCCCGGTGGCGCCGTGCGGCGCGCCGGCTTGATACGGACGTGCGCGCACTGCATCAGGAACTCGATGTGATCCGCCGACGCTTCACGCCGGAAACTCCGCGCGCACCCGATCCCGCCCCGTATACGGTCATTCCGCCGCCACTTCCGTGACCGGCACGTTCCGCTTTGCGGCCGAGTGGATAAGGCGGTAGAACGCGCCTCATAATGCCTCTGTCGATCAAAATCTGCGGCCTTAAGACCCCGCAAGCGCTTGATGTAGCGCTCGATTCCGGGGCCAACCTCGTTGGCTTCGTATTCTTTCCCCCAAGCCCACGTCACATCGGCTTTGAGGCTGCGCGCACGCTCGGCCAGCGTGTGCAAGGCCGCGCCGTCAAGGTCGCGCTGACGGTCGATGCGAACGATGAGATGCTGCTCGACATCATCAACGCGCTCAATCCGGACATGTTGCAGCTGCACGGCAATGAAACACCGGATCGCGTCGTTGCCGTGCGCACACGCTTTGGCTTGCCCGTCATGAAGGCGCTGGCGATTGCGGAGCGCAGGGACCTGTCGCCCATCCGAGAGTATGCGCAGTTTGTCGACCGGCTGATCTTCGATGCGCGACCGCCGAAGGACGCGACCCGTCCGGGCGGATTGGGCAGGGCGTTCGATTGGACCCTCCTCAAGAACATCAATGCCGGTGTTCCCTTTATGCTGTCGGGCGGCCTCGACGCCGACAATGTAGCGGAGGCGCTGCGTATCACACGTGCGCCGGGCGTCGACGTGTCTTCTGGCGTCGAACGTGGACCCGGCGAAAAGGATTCGGAGAAAATCCGTGCGTTTGTCCGTGCCGCCCGCGCGGCCGAGGCAGAGATCTTTTCACCGCCCCTCCAGCTTGGCGAGGGGTCAATCGTGCGCCCGGTCAAATAGGCACTTGCAACCATGACCGTGCAGCA
>DATBTA010000337.1:0-7789 GCA_036559505.1 Pseudolabrys sp.
TATCGGACATCACCACGTCGGCCAGACCGCCGATCATGCCCTTGAGCTTTGCGGGTGCGCTTTCGTCGAGGAAATTCAGGCCGGTGAAATCGACACCGGGTATCGGATCCATCGCCAAAATGTCGATTGCGACCACGCGACCGTGCTCCGGGGCCCCTACACGCCTGGCCGCGACCTGGCTCCACCCCCCCGGCACTGCGCCGAGGTCGACCACGCGCGCGCCCTTCCTCAGAAATTGCGCCCGATCATCGATCTCCACCAACTTATAGGCGGCGCGCGAACGCATGCCCTCGCGCTTCGCCCGCGCCACGTACGGGTCGTTGAGCTGACGCTCCAGCCAAAGTTTTGACGACTGCGAGCGATTTTTGCCGCCGCGAACCCGAACTTTGAGCTGGCGCGGCCCGCTGCTTTTGCCACGCAGTGTCACGACGGAGCGGCCTGGCTGTTACCGCCCCAGGCGCCGTCCTCGCGCATCATCTGCACCAGCATGCCTTCGCGCAGCCCGCGATCGGCGACACGCAAGCGCGGACAGGGGAACGCGCGGCGGATTGCCTCGAGGATCGCACAGCCGGCAAGAACAAGATCGGCCCGCTCGGCGCCTATGCAAGGGCTCGCAACACGGTCCTCATAGCTCATCGTCAGCAATCGCTCGACAACACCGTTGATTTCCTCAGCACTCATCCAGCAACCATCCACGCGATTGCGATCGTAACGCTTAAGGTTGAGATGCACACCGGCGATGGTGGTGACCGTGCCCGATGTTCCGAGCATGTGAATCCCCTCTGCCTCGTCGCCGCCGTGCTCGCGCACGAATGGGGCAATTAGTTCGGCAACTTCCACAACCATCGCGTCGTAACATTCACGCGTCACCGTGACACCGCCATAACGCTCTGCCAGCGTCACCACGCCGTGCGGCACGGAAATCCAGCCGCGGATCTGAGGCAACGGCGGCCCGCAGCGGCTGCGCTGCGAGCGTTCCAGCCGCACGAGCTCCGACGAACCGCCGCCGATATCAAACAGCACAGCGCCTGCGGCATGGGGATCAATCAGTGGCGTGCAGCCGGTCGCGGCCAAGCATGCCTCGGTCTCGCGATCGATCACCTCGAGCTCAAGACCAAGTTCGTCCGATACACGATCCAAAAACTCCGCGCCGTTTTCGGCCGTCCTGCAGGCCTCGGTTGCAATCAGTCGCGCGCGGGTGACGCCCTTGTTTTTCATTTTGTTACGACAGATGGCCAAGGCTGCCATCGCGCGGCCGATCGCGGCCTCACTCAGGCGACGAGACGACGAGACGCCCTCGCCGAGGCGTACGATCCTGGAAAATGCGTCGACGACACGAAAGCCTTCGCCCGAGGGCCGCGCTACCAGCAACCGGCAGTTATTGGTCCCGAGATCCAGTGCGGCATAAGTCGCCCCACCCCGGTCATTGCCGAAGCGACCATTGGCCCGTCCAGGCGACCGCCGACCCCACCGGGCCCGCGGCGGCGGCGCCCGATCGATAGCAGGGTCGAGGCCTGGAATGTCCCCGGCCTCGCCGCTCATCTCCCAAAACCTTTCCTGTCTGCACCGCGAACCAGCGATTTCCCTCGGCGCGCCGCGGTTGCAGCCGTGTTCCTTCGATCACGAAAAGTGTAACAGCGCCTGTGTCTTGCGCAACCCTCCGTCGCAAAAGCTGTTCTTGTCGTAGAGTGCGGCGTGCTTTATTTGACAGCGCCGGCCCGGAAAGCATCACCCCTCAATGGATGACCGCATCACGGAAACTGCCCTTTCGCTGACCAAATTCGGTGTCGGACAGCCTGTCCGGCGGAGCGAAGACCCGACGCTCGTTCGCGGACAGGGTCGCTACACCGACGATGTCAGCCGACCAAACCAAGCCTATGCGGTCATGGTTCGGAGCCGCGACGCGCACGGCGTAATCCGCTCGATTGATACCGCTGGCGCCAAGGCGATGCCCGGCGTTCTTGCCGTTTACACCGCTGCCGACTTGACCGGGTATGGCCCACTCAAATGCGGTCTGCCTTTAAAGAATCGTGACGGATCGCCGATCCGCTACACGCCGCGGCCGGCACTTACCGGTGACAAGGTGCGTTTCGTGGGCGATCCGGTTGCCTGCGTGATCGCGGAAACCGTGGCGCAGGCGAAAGATGCGGCCGAAGCCGTCACGCTTGACATCGAACCGCTGCCCGCAGCGCTCAAGCCATCCGAAGCGGTCAAACCGGGCGCCCCGCTCGTGTTCGACGAGGTGCCGAACAACATCGCGCTCGATTATCACTATGGCGATGCCGCCAAAGTCGCGGAAGCCTTTGCAAAGGCAAAGCACGTGACCCGGCTCGAGACCTCCAACCAACGCATGGTGGTCAACGCCATGGAGCCGCGCTCCGCAATCGGCGAATACGATGCAGCCGCGGCAAAGTGGACGCTCTACTCAACAAGTCAGGGCGTGCACGGCATGAAGACTTCTCTGATGGAGATTCTTGGAGCGCCAGCTGACAAGGTTCGCGTAATCACCGGTCAGGTCGGCGGCTCGTTTGGCATGAAGGCTGCTGTTTACCCCGAATATGTCTGTCTCCTGCACGGCGCTCGCCTGCTCGGGCGGCCGGTCAAATGGACCGACGAGCGCTCGGGCAGTTTCGTATCGGACCATCACGGCCGCGCACAGGACATGGTCGTTGAGATGGCGTTCGACGACGACGCGCATATTCTTGCGGTCCGCCTCACCGGCTATGGCGACATGGGCGGCTATCTCGCCCAATTTGGCCCGCTGCTGTCGACCGGAAACCAGGTCAAGAATATCGCCAGTGTGTACCGCACACCGTTGATCGAGGTGGCGACCAAATGCGTGTTCACCAATACGACCTTTGTCTCGGCCTATCGTGGCGCCGGACGGCCCGAAGGCAATTACTATATCGAGCGCACGCTCGATCTCGCTGCGGCCGAGCTCGGTATCGACCGACTCGACTTGCGCAGGCGCAACATGATCCGCAAGAGCGACCTGCCCTTCAAAGCCGCATCCGACATGACCTACGACTGCGGCGATTTCCTCGGTGTGCTCAAGCAGGCTCTCGATGCCGCCGACCACGCCGGTTTCAAGAAACGCAAGCGCGATAGCAAGAAGCGCGGCCTGCTGCGCGGGTTCGGCATCGGCTGTTACCTTGAGGTTACGGCCGCGCCCGGCAAGGAACTCGGCGCCATTCATTTCGAAGCCGACGGCACGGTGACGATCGTCACCGGCACGCTCGACTTCGGGATGGGTCACGCTACGACCTACGCGCAGATATTGACCGACCTTCTCGGAGTTCCGTTTGACCGTATCCGCATGGTCGAGGACGACAGTGACCGGATGGCTTTTGGCGGCGGCAGTGGCGGCTCGCGCTCGGTGATGTTTGTCGGGACCGCGCTCACTGAATCAGCGGCCATTGTGATTGAGCGCGGCAAGCAAATCGCTTCTCACCTGCTGGAAGCCTCGCCGGGCGACATCGAATTCCAGGCGGGGCGCTTTGTCATTGCGGGCACCGATCGGTCGATCGGATTGCTCGATCTTTCCGCGCGTCTGCGCGCCGGGATCAACTTGCCGGCCGGCACTCCGAGCTCGCTCGATGTCGACCACGTCGTCAACAATCCCGTTCCGTCTGCCTTTCCGAACGGATGTCATATTGCCGAGGTCGAAGTTGACCCGGAAACAGGCGCCGCACATGTCGTTCGTTATTCAGCGGTCAACGACCTCGGGACGGTGGTCAATCCTTTGCTGGTCGAAGGACAGATACAGGGCGGCGTTGCGCAAGGTCTCGGGCAGGTTTTGCTGGAACAGGCTGTCTACGATTCCGATGGCCAGCTCGTTACCGGCTCGTTTATGGACTACGCGATGCCCAGGGCGCATGACGTACCAATGATCAATGTCGCCAGTCACCCCGTGCCAACCAAAAGCAATCCGTTTGGAGCAAAAGGCTGCGGCGAAGCCGGCACATCGGGTGGCCTACCTTCTGTGGCTAACGCCGTTATCGACGCCCTGTCCGAATACGGTGTTCGACACCTTGAAATGCCGATGACGCCATCACGTATCTGGCAGGCAATTCAACAAGCAAAGACCGGCCAATGAGCCAGGCTGCCGGCGCTATCGGTTCGACGCACGCGCCATATATCCGAGTTGTCGGTGCGGTCAGCGCTGCGCATTTCATGTCGCACTATTACATCATCTTGTTGGCGCCCCTTATGCCGTTCGTACGCGACGAGTATCAGGTCACTTACACGGAAATCGGACTAGCTTTTGCGGCGTTCAACATCGTAACAGCCGTGTTCCAGACACCAGCGGGATTTCTGGTGGATCGTCTGGGCGCCCGTGCGTTGCTGATTTTGGGTCTCGTAATCGGTGCTACCAGTTTTGTCACTGCGGGTTTTGTCAATTCGTTCTGGGTCATGATCGCCATGTTCGCGATCGCCGGCATGGGCAACACCGTTTATCACCCGGCAGACTATACTTTGCTGTCGCAGCACGTTCCGGGGGACCGCATTGGTCAGGCTTTTTCGCTGCATACCTTTGCGGGAATGCTCGGTTCCGCGGTTGCCCCAGCGAGCCTTTTAATGATGCAGAGCTCGTGGGGCTGGCGTGGCGCCTTCATTGGCGCGGGTGTGCTCGGCTTTGCCGTGGCGCTTTTGCTTTTGCTGGTCCGTGACGGGACGACCACCACGGCAAACGCAGGTACACGCCCGGCCTCGGATTCATCGGGTGCCGGCTGGCGCCTGCTGCTCTCGGCTCCGATTCTGCTCAATCTCGCGTTCTTCATACTGCTCGCGATGATGAGCAGCGGCCTCTACAACTATTCCGTCGTTGCGCTCGGGGCACTCTATGGAACACCGGTCACTACCGCCAACGCGGCGCTGACCGGCAATCTCCTTTTGTCAGCCGCCGGCGTGCTCGTAGGAGGTCTGCTCGTCACACGCACAAAGCGCCACAGTCTGGTAGCTACACTCGGACTGACTGCAATGGCACTATCGGTCGTGCTTGTCGCCCTGGTCGACCTTAATTCATTGGCGTTGATAGCGGCCATGTCGCTTGCTGGTCTGTTCTCCGGTGTAATTATGCCCTCACGCGACATGATCGTACGCGAAGTCACGCCCCCTGGTTCTTTTGGCAAGGTTTTCGGCTTCGTCACCACCGGATTCAATATCGGTGGCATTGTTTCACCCCTCATCTTCGGGGCAGTGATGGATCACGGCAGTCCCCGGATGGTGTTCCTGCTGGTTGCTGTCTTCACCCTACTGGGGATCGTGACGGTCGCGACGAGGCCCCGGCGGACAGCTTGACCGTTGGTGCTCTATGGACTTGTCAAATCAACGAAATTGCCCCATGTGAAAGCCACCCGCCAGACTGACGGTGGAGTACAATTGCTCCCTGTGCTGCTGGGGAATAGTTCAACGGTAGAACATCGGACTCTGACTCCGAGAATCTAGGTTCGAATCCTAGTTCCCCAGCCAACTATCGTTTTCACCCGCCGAAACTCCAAGAAAAATTTCATTGCGTGGATGGTCTGCCGCACCGCACCGGAATGGGCTGGCCAATGGTCGAATTGTGTTTCATCCTGATAGAGGCTGCTGGGTACCAACAAAAAATGGGATAGGGAGGGACAGGCCATGGCTCAGACCATAGAGGCATACGTCGGCAACGCGCTCGACGAAGCAAAAATATCTCCGCTCCACCGCAGAGTGGTCGCGTTGATCGCCGCGGGATACTTCTTCGACGTCATCGACTTTACGATCTTCGGCTCGCTCGTGCCGTACGTCCTGTCGTCGAAGTTCGCGAGCGGCCCAGAGGTTGCGTTGGTTGGTGCCGCCACGATCTTCGGCATGTTCATCGGCACCGCGGGACAGGGTCAGTTCAGCGACCGGTTCGGCCGCCGCTTCATCTATCAGTTCAACCTGCTGCTGTTCGGCATCTTCACCATTCTTGGTGCGTTCGCGCCGAACGTCACGATGCTTGTCATCTGTCGCTTCATCGCCGGCCTCGGCCTCGGGGCGGAGCAGCCGCTGGCGTTCGCCTATGCCGGCGAATATTCGCCTAAGTTAATTCGCGGACGTGTTCTTGCCATCGTGCATTTCATCGGCGGAGCCTGCGTGTGGCCGATCGGCACGGCGCTGGTGCTTTTGCTGGGCACCACGATTTTCCCCACCGCGCCCGACAACGTCTGGCGGACCGCATGGATCATCATCGGCGCCGGAGCGCTGATTGTGTGGGTCTTCCGCTTCACGCTGCCCGAATCGCCGCGCTATCTTGCGACGCATGGCCGCGGTCAAGAAGCACTTGACGTGCTCAAGCGACTAGAAATTCAGAATGTGCCGGCCCTGAGCTCGCTCTCGACCGATGCCGCCAGCAACACCAAGAGCGATCCTTTCGCTGTCGTCTTCCGGATGTTCCCAACGCGCGTCATCGCCGGGATGATCTGTTTCACGGCATTCTTCGGTGTCGCCATCGGTCTCGGCGCGTGGTTGCCGAACATGATGAACGAGAAGGGCTTCACGATCACGAAGTCGCTGCAATACACGCTGGCGATGAACTTCGCGGTGCCCTGCGCCAGCATATTCATGATGTACGCGCTCGACAAATGGGGTCGCAAGATCACGTCGGTCTGCGCGTTTATCGGCGCCGCCATCATGGCGATCGTGTTCGCCAGTGCCGGCGCGCCGATGGAGCTGATGGTGGCCGGTTTCGTAATGGTGTTTTTTATCCAGGTGGCCGGCAACGCCATGCAGATCTTCGCGTCAGAAGTGTTTCCGACGAACGCGCGCGCCTCCGGCTTTGGCTGGGCTGCCGGCGTGGGCCGTCTCGCCACGGCATTCATCATGCCGTCGATCCTTTTGATCCAGCAGACCTATGGGCTCATGACTGTGTTCGTTTGCCTGGCGATCCTGCTGCTGATCGCCGCGGCATCGGTCACCCAGCTCGGCCCGGAGGCAAAGCAGAAAGGCCTTGATGAAATCGCGCCACCAACGCGGCGCGTCATTGAGGCGGACAATGCCTTCTGGCTCACCTTGAGTGGCGCGGTGTGCATATTGCTATCGGTGAGCTGGTGGCTCTACTTCTATCTGGCCGCCAAGCAGGTCTCGAGCACGCTGGTGTGCCTGTTCTACACCAGCGACACCTGTCAGCAGCTCGTGACCGCAGCAACGGCAGCGGGCAAGACGGGCTACTACCCGTTCCTGACTTGGATCGGAATTATCCTGATCCTGGCCGGCGTCTTCATGACGATGCGCAAGCCGGCCTCGGCGGCAAAGAAGCCAGCCTGAACGGCGCTATCATCTGATGGGGCCCGGTTGACGCGAGTCGGCCGGGCCTCGAAATTTGCGAGTCTTGTGATGAATTTCCCCGCAGGCGCCACCGCATCCAACGTCCGCTTCCTGTCGCGCAACGACCAGGGCGGCAGACCCGATGGGGTGCAGGTCATTTTGCACAAAGGACACGCCTTTATCGGTCACATGTTCAGCGACGGTTTTTCAGTCGTGGATGTGCGCGATCCGCTCAAGCCGAAATCGGTCGCGTTCGTCGCCGCGCCAAAAAACACACGGTCGCATCACTTGCAGATCCACGGCGACGTTCTTCTCGCCGTTAATGGCCCGAATATCTGGGCCATGCAGCAATACGCGACGCAACAGGACTACTACGCGAAATCGCTGATCGACTCTGTCCAGACAGAACAGCCCTTCGCGGCGGGTCTCCGCGTTTTCGATATTTCAAAGCCGTCGAGCCCTCGTGAAATTGCATTTCTAAATATGCCGGGTTTTGGCGCTCATAGAATTT
>DATBTA010000338.1:0-9143 GCA_036559505.1 Pseudolabrys sp.
ACGGTAACGGTGGCGCCAACCTTGAAGCCCATTTTCGTCGGCTGCTGCGCGGCGGCATTGCGCGATATCGGGAGCAGGGCATTGAGCGCTAGGCGGCCTTCCTTGACTGCGCGCAGGGTGGTGTAGGCAGTCATCAGCTTCGTGACCGAAGCGGGATACCACGGATAAGTGGCATTCTCGGCGTGCAGCACCTTGCCTGTCGAAGCCTCGATCAGCAGCTGCGCTTCTGCATGCGCACGATCAGTCGCGGCAAGCGCAAGCACACCCACGGCGAGGCCGAGGATCACGACGCGACAGCGGCGGCTTGAGCGGGCGGTCATCGTTCGAGGTTCAGGGTTCTAAGGCCTCAGAAACGGGAAAGTTCCATAGACGGCCGTGCTAGGCTATCTAAGCTTCGAATGCTAGGCAAAGCGCGTGAACCACAGCTGAATATATAGTGCGAACCAGCAGAGCCCGATGAAAACGACCAAAGTTCGGCAAAGGAGGCGTTAATGACGGCCTGTATCGTCGGTTGGGCACACAGTCCGTTCGGCAAGCTTGCCGGTGAAACGCTCGAAAGCCTGATCGTGAAAGTTGCCGGCGGGGCGCTGGCCGACGCCGGAATCGCCGCAAAAGACGTCGATGAAATCGTGCTCGGGCATTTCAACGCCGGGTTTTCCGCCCAGGATTTTACCGCTTCTCTGGTTCTGCAGGCCTCTAACGACCTGCGCTTCAAGCGCGCTCTGCGCGTCGAGAACGCATGCGCCACCGGCTCTGCCGCCGTCCATCAGGGAATCAAGGCGATCGAGGCGCGCGCTGCGCGCATCGTGCTCGTCGTCGGCGCCGAGCAGATGACGGCAACGCCTGCGCCGGAGATCGGACGCAATCTCTTGAAGGCGTCGTACGTGCGCGAAGAGGCCGATATCGATGGAGGCTTCGCTGGGATTTTCGGCAAAATCGCGGGTCTCTATTTTCAGAAATGGGGCGACCAGTCTGACGCGCTGGCGATGATCGCCGCCAAGAATCACAAGAACGGCGTTGGCAATCCCTACGCGCAGATGCGCAAGGATCTGGGCTACGACTTCTGCCGTACCGAAAGCGAGAAGAATCCGTTTGTGGCCGGCCCGTTGAAGCGCACCGACTGCTCGCTGGTTTCGGATGGCGCCGCGGCGGTCGTGCTTGCCGATGTGGAGACCGCTCTCAAGCTCAAGAGGGCAGTCGCGTTCCGTGCCGCCGAGCACGTGCAGGATTTTCTGCCGATGTCGAAGCGCGACATTCTGAAGTTCGAAGGTTGCTCACAGGCCTGGCAGCGCGCGCTTGCGCGGTCCGGGCTTCAACTGAGCGATTTTTCGTTTGTCGAAACCCATGACTGCTTCACCATCGCCGAACTGATCGAATATGAAGCGATGGGTTTGACCGCCGAAGGGCAGGGAGCGCGCGCGATCAAAGAGGGCTGGACTCAAAAAGACGGCAAGCTGCCGGTGAACCCGTCCGGTGGGCTGAAGGCGAAAGGCCATCCAATCGGAGCGACGGGTGTTTCCATGCACGCGCTTGCAGCAATGCAACTGACCGGCACCGCCGGTGACCTGCAGGTAAAGAATGCCAAGCTCGGTGGCATCTTCAATATGGGCGGGACATCGGTTGCGAACTACGTGAGCGTGCTCGAGCGGATCAAGTAGCTAGTTGAATTTACGCTCTTTCAGCGTCGGCAGAAACGACGAATCGAAAATATCGTCCAGTTTCGGTTTCGCGGCCTTGAACTTGTAAACCATCGCGATCTGGTCGATGGCGCGCGCGAAGCGCTGCTCGTCGATGGTGCCGTAGCCGTTCGCTTTGACCTCTGCCGTGACGATATTCTCGCGAATAGCCATCGTCAGGCGCTCGAGCTCGACGTTCTTCCTGGCGTCAGGATTGCGCCGCAAAACGGAATCAATGGCCGTCGCCGGGTTCCTCACGGTCTCCCTGAGGCCGCGCATGAACGCATTGAGAAAGCCTCTCACAGCGTCCGGATGCTCAGCGGCGAATTTCGAATTCACAATAATGGCGTTGCCGTAAAGCTCGACGCCGTAGTCCGCCATCAGCAGCACGGAGATGTCGCCGACCGGAACGCCCTTGTCCTTGAGATCGACGAAGGTCGTGAACGAGTAGCCGGTTATTGCGTCGATCTGCCCCGCCGCCAGCATCGGCTCGCGCACCGGGAAGCTTACGTTCTCAATCTTTACTTTTGACGGATCGATGCCGTTTACCTGCACGAAAATTGGCCACTGCGCGAAAGAGCCGTCGGATGCCGGTGCGCCGAGTGTCTTTCCTTCCAGGTCTTTCGGCGCGTTGATACCACGGCTCTTTCTGCCGATCACCGCGAACGGAGGCCGGTTGTAGAGCATGAACACAGCCTTCACCGGTGTGCCCGGTTTGGCATCGCGGTGCTTGATCAGGGTATTAATGTCACCGAAGCCGATGTCGTATTCGCCCGACGCCACGCGCTCGATCGGCTCGATCGAGTTGGAAGCGGGATTTATCGTGACGTTGAGGCCTTCCGACCTGTAATAGCCTTTGTCGAGCGGGTGCAGGAAGAGCGCGGCCGGCCCTTCAAATCCGTAGTCGAGCGAGAATTTAACGATTGTTTCCCCGGCTGCGGCGCTGGTGGTCAACGTCGCGGCAATCAGCAGCGGCATCCATGCCCACCAGCCGGTGTGGTGAGCTTTCATCGTGCGCATCCTTCTGCAGCGGCGGGCGCCAGTCGCACTTGTTCTCGCCGCACAGCAAAGGACACGTCGCCGCAAAGGGCAATACGCATAAACATGATTGGCAGCCAATTTGCGACGTTATAACTAACGCCGACAGTTACGGTCCGCCCGAGACGTAAATCTCGAGCACGATAAAGGCGGCTTTGAGATAGAATTGCGGGACGCTTCGGAGGTTCGGGCAATGGCGCCAGCAGCCGCCAAAAAGCTTGCGCGCGACATTCCGCCGCTTCGGGCGCCTTACGCCTCGCCCGATGAGGCTATTGCAGCCGAATTATTGGTGTCGGCCGGCCGCGGGAGCGACGCAGAAGCGCGCATCGACGCGCGCGCCACGCGTCTCGTCAAGGCAATCCGGGCCCGTACCGGCGGTCTCGGAGGGGTCGAGGACTTTCTCCACGCCTACGCGCTGTCCACCAAGGAAGGCCTGGCGCTGATGGTGTTGGCCGAAGCGCTGCTCCGTGTGCCTGACGCGGAAACCGCCGACCGCCTGATCGAGGACAAGTTACAGGCGGGCGACTGGGCGCGTCATGGCTCACGTTCGGCGCCTCTCCTGGTATCGGCCTCGGCCTGGACGCTCGGTCTCACCGTCAAGGTCATTCACCCCGGCGAGACCCCTGAAGGCATCGTTGATGCCCTGATCAAGCGACTTGGATTGCCGGCGGTGCGGGCGGCGACCCGCCAGGCCATGCGTCTGCTCGGTTCGCATTTCGTGCTGGGACAGACGATCGAAGAGGCGCTTGGGCGCGCCGGCTCGCATCGCGAATTTCTTTATTCTTTCGACATGCTGGGTGAGGGGGCCCGCACAGGCGCCGATGCCGCGCACTACCTCGATTTATATGCCAGTGCGATTGAAGCCATCGGCAAGACCGCAGGCAACGACGCGCTCCCGCGTCGTCCCGGAATTTCGGTAAAGCTTTCGGCGCTGCATCCACGCTTCGAGCCATTGTCGCGCGATCGCGTGCTTGCCGAACTCGTGCCGAATTTGCTCGAGCTGGCACAGCTCGCAAAACGTCACGAGCTTAATTTCACAATTGACGCCGAAGAGGCGGATCGGCTGGAGCTGTCGCTCGATGTCATCGCCGCGACATTGCGCGATGCCTCGCTGGCCGGATGGGATGGTTTCGGGCTTGCGGTGCAGGCCTATCAGAAGCGCTCTGGGCCTCTGATCGACTGGATTGCCGCCGCCGCGGAAAGCCTGAACCGGCGGTTGATGATCCGTCTCGTCAAAGGCGCCTATTGGGACACCGAGGTGAAGCGCGCGCAGGAGCGCGGCCTTCCCGACTACCCGGTGTTTACGCGCAAGGCGATGACCGACCTTTGCTACCTCGACTGCGTGCGCAAGTTGCTTATGGCGCGGCCACGGCTTTATCCGCAATTTGCGACCCACAATGCGTTGACCGTTGCCGGCGTGATCGAGGATGCCGGCGGAACCCGCGGTTATGAATTCCAGCGGCTGCATGGCATGGGTGAAGCGCTCTATGAAGCCCTCCTCGTCGAATTGCCGGATCTGAGCTGTCGTGTCTATGCACCCGTCGGCGGACACGCCGATCTGCTCGCCTATCTGGTGCGGCGGCTGCTGGAGAACGGAGCCAATTCTTCGTTTGTATCGGTCGCGGCCGATCCTTCAGTACCAGTCGAAACCATCCTGCGGCGGCCGCAAAGCTGGATTGGCGACGCGTCGCATGCGCGGCATTCTCATATTCCATTACCGGGTGATCTGTTCGGCGCATCGCGGCGGAATTCATCCGGTGTTGAATTTGGCGACAGCGCTGCGCTTGAAGCGTTGGTTGCCGAAATCCGTTCGGCCCCGAAAATTGCCGACGCAAAACCATTGATCGACGGTTCGGCGGTGGCCGGACGTGAACGTGCGGTCAACTCTCCCATTGATGGTGCTGTCATCGGCGCCGTCCAGGAAGGCGATGAGGCTCTGGTTGCCGCTGCGATGGCATCTGCACAGGCTGCATTCCCTGCGTGGAGTTTAACTCCCGTCGCCGAGCGCGCCGCAGCGCTTGAACACGCGGGCGACCTGCTTGAGCAGAATCGTGGCCGCTTGATCGCGCTGCTGCAAAGCGAAGCGGGCAAGACGATCGATGATTGCGTTTCCGAGGTGCGCGAGGCGGTCGATTATTGCCGGTTCTATGCGCAGGACGCGCGCCGTATGCTCGCGCCGCAGGCTCTGCCGGGTCCGACAGGCGAATCCAACGAACTGCGCATGCGTGGCCGCGGCGTGTTCGTCTGCATCAGCCCGTGGAATTTTCCGCTGGCAATTTTCACCGGGCAGGTCGCCGCAGCGCTCGTTGCGGGCAACGCTGTCGTGGCGAAGCCGGCCGAGCAGACTCCGCTTGTGGCCTTCGAGACTATCAGGCTGTTGCATCGGGCCGGTATCCCAGCCGGTGCGCTCAACCTCGTTCCGGGCGACGGAAAAATCGGCGCGCTTCTCGTTGCCGATCACCGCGTGGCGGGGGTTGCCTTCACGGGTTCGACCGAGGTGGCCCGCGGCATCAACCGTACGTTAGCGGCCAAGAATGGGCCTATTGCGGCACTGATCGCCGAGACCGGGGGCGTCAACGCCATGATCGTTGACGCGACGGCACTGCCCGAACAGGTCACGGACGACGTGATCGCCTCGGCATTCCGCTCGGCCGGCCAGCGCTGCTCTGCATTACGGTTGCTGTGCGTGCAGGAAGATGTCGCCGATCGCGTGCTCGATATGGTCGTCGGTGCCACGCGTGAACTCAGTCTCGGAGATCCGCGCGAGCTTGCGACGCATGTCGGGCCTGTCATCGACGGTGAGGCCAAGAGCAAGCTCGACCGCTGGATTGCCATGATGGACTCGCGCGGCGCGGTTCTGTTTCGCCTGGAAGCAAACCCTCCGGCAGGCGGCACCTATGTCGCCCCGGCGATCATCGAGCTCGACAGCGCGCGCGAGCTCAAGGAGGAAGTCTTCGGACCAGTTCTTCATGTCGTCCGCTGGCGGTCAAGCGAACTCGACCGGCTGCTCGACGATATTGCCGCCAATAACACCGCGCTGACTCTCGGTATCCATTCTCGTATCGAGACGGCCGCCACGCACGTTGCTGCGCGCATGCCGCACGGCAACATCTATGTGAATCGAAACATGATCGGTGCGGTGGTCGGTTCCCAGCCGTTCGGCGGGAGTCATTTGTCCGGGACTGGGCCCAAAGCCGGGGGCCCGAACTATTTGCGACGGTTTGTTCTGGAGCAGGTCGTTACGGTGAACACGGCGGCGTCGGGGGGCAATGCGACGCTCCTGTCGGAAGAAGAATAGTTATAAGGCCAGGCATGCCGGGTCCGTGAATGACCCGTTCAAGGTGAAATTGCCTCCCTTTGGACCCATTTCCCCGCTTAATCCTTCGATTACTGTGACGGAATGCCGGGCCGCAGCCGGCGGCGGCTGTCACATACGTTAACCGGTTTCGCGTGCGGTTCGGGTATTCTGGCGCGTATGACTGATTCGATTGCCAGGCTTTATGACGCCGTGATCGCGGCGCGCGGTGCGGACCCGGAAAAATCGCGGACAGCCCGGCTGCTGCGCGCGGGCCGTGCGAAGATGGCGAAGAAGCTCGCCGAAGAGGCGGTCGAGGTCGTCATTGATGCCATGCACGGACAGCCGGAAGCCGTGGTCATGGAGAGCGCGGATCTGGTTTACAATCTCGTGGTGCTTTGGGTCCACGCCGGTGTACGTCCAGAGGATGTCTGGGCCGAAATGCGCCGCCGCGAGTTGATGTTCGGCATTGCAGAAAAAGTGCCAAAAGATTTGGTTCGGCAGGCGTCACGGCGTAAGGTCGTGCCGTTGGAGAGCCGGCGCGTTCGCAAGCGCCGTTGATCCGTCACAATTCTCCCTACGAGTGGGCTGATGACTGCTGAGGCCGCCGAGCCGCGATCCCTGCTGCGCCGTCTTTATGACTGGTGCCTGACGGCGGCCCATAAACCACATGCGATGTGGCTTATGGGCGCGGTTTCTTTTGCCGAAAGCTCATTCTTTCCGGTTCCGCCTGACGTGATGCTTATACCGATGGCCTTGGCGCGGCCGGAGCGCGCCTATGTGATGGCGGCCTGGTGCACAGTGACGTCGGTGGCTGGTGGCATCCTCGGCTACGCCATCGGCGCGTTGCTTTATGATTCCGTCGGGCTTTGGCTGATCCAGCTCTATGGTTATGGCGACAAAGTCGAAGCCTTTCGCGAAGCTTATGCGCAGTGGGGTGCCTGGATCATTCTTTTGAAAGGCCTGACCCCGATCCCCTACAAGATTGTCACCATCACGTCCGGGTTTGCCGATTACAACCTCGGGCTATTCATCCTTTTTTCGATTATTACGCGGGGCGCGCGGTTCTTCGTGCTGGCGTTTCTGCTCCACCGCTACGGAGAGAGTGCACGTCACATCATTGAAAAACGCCTGGGCCTATGGGTGCTGCTCGGCGCCATAGTTATCGTCATCGGCCTTGTGGGCACGCTATACTTGTTCTGACGGCAATGGGTTCCTCATTTTCGCCACCGAAAGCGGGTAACCGATTGCCGTTGGGCTGATTGATCTCCGGTTTTTCCGGCCATGGGCACCAAGCAGGCTTTGAAGTTTTGTCGGACTGGCTCGTTAGTCTGGCTGTTCGCGATCGTCCTTGTGCTGACCTCAGCATTGGCGTTCGCACAGGACGTTGCGCCTCCGAGCGAGACGCGACAGGAGGACACGGGTTTTTTCGCGACAGTCGGTCGCTGGTTCTCGCAGCAGTCCGCAAACGTGAACTCGACATTCAAAGACGCGCGCCAGAAGGTTGAAGGGTTTGGCCAGGACGCAGGCGCCGCCGCGAAGTCAACTGTCGAAGGCGCCAAGGATGCGGCCGGGGCGGTCGCGCGTATTCCCAATGTGCGAACTGTGAGCGGCCACGAAAAATGTCAGGTCGCGCCGAACGGAGCGCCCGACTGTGTTGCTGCGGCGAACGCCATCTGCAAGACGAAAGGTTTCGATTCAGGACGTAGCCTCGACATGACGACAGCCGAGATCTGTCCCCCCAAAGTCTGGATGGCAGGACGATCGACCGGCCCGGAGTGCCGGACGGAAACTTTTGTCTCGCGGGCAGTCTGTCAATGAGCGTTGGCAGCTGATCGGTGGCTGCTTGTACCGCGGCCGTGTTTGTGTTTCCGTCGCGCGTTACCGACGGAGCATCCCTTGAATCTCCACGCGAAACTTCTTGAGCGTGAGGCGGCCGGCCGGCCGGTGACGGTCGCCGTAATCGGCGCCGGCAAATTTGGAACGATGTTTCTTTCGCAGGCGCGCCTCACGCAGGGCATGCACGTTGTCGCTGTTGCCGATCTCGACGTCGATCGAGCACGGAATCAATTGAAAACCGCAGGCTGGCCGGACGAAACCTATAGCGCTTCTTCCCTGGCAGATGCACACAAGAAGCGCACGACGTTCATCACTGACAACGCCGAAGCGCTCATCGCCGATCCTCAGATCGAAGTCATCATCGAGGCAACCGGGGTGCCCGGCGCCGGCATCCGGCACGCGCTCAGGGCGATCGCCAACGGCAAGCACATCGTCATGGTCAACGTCGAGGCCGATGCAGTTGCTGGCCCCTTGCTTGCGCGCCGTGCGAAAGCCGCCGGCGTTGTTTATTCGCTCGCGTGGGGGGATCAGCCGGCGTTGATCTGCGAGCATGTCGATTGGGCGCGCGCCGCCGGCTTCAAGGTCGTGTGCGCGGGCAAGGGCACGCGCTACGAGCCGCATTATCACAAGTCCAACCCCGACAACGTCTGGGACATTCTCGACAAATATCTGAACATATCCGACCGCAAGTCGATCAACCCGAAGATGTTCAATTCGTTCGTCGACGGCACCAAGTCCAGCATCGAAATGACGGCGGTCTGCAATGCCACCGGGCTGGTGCCGCAGTCGAACGGGCTTGGCTTTCCACCGGCGACGCGCTTCGAGCTGGCCGAAATATGCAAGCCGAAGAGCGACGGCGGCACCCTGGAAAAAGCCGGTGTCACCGAGGTGACCTCGTCGGTCTATCGCGACGGTCGCGACGTGCCCCATCACCTCGCGCTCGGGACCTATGTCGTGTTTGAGGGTGATACCGAATATGCCCGTCGCTGCTTCAAGGAGTACGCGATGCTGCCGGACAAGACCGGCAAATACGCCGCCCTTTACCGGCCGATCCACATGATCGGGCTTGAGCTCGGCATTTCCGTCGCAAGCGCTGCGTTACGCAATGAGGCGACCGGCGCGCCGAACGGATTCCGTTCGGACGTGGTAGCGACCGCCAAACGCGCCTTGAAGGCAGGCGAGATGCTCGACGGTGAGGGCGGCTTCTGCGTCTGGGGCAGGCAGACGCCGGCCGACGTGTCGCTTGAGCGCGAATTGCTGCCGCTCGGTCTCGCCCATGACGTCAAGCTAAAGCG
>DATBTA010000339.1:0-5634 GCA_036559505.1 Pseudolabrys sp.
GCCCGAATTCCCGCGGTTGATCGAGGCATCGGTCTGGATGTAGTTGTCGTAGGGGCCGGACTGAATGTCGCGGTTGCGCGCCGAGACGATGCCAGCCGTCACCGTTCCGCCCAGGCTGAACGGATTGCCGATCGCGATCACCCACTCGCCCAGACGCAGCTTGTCGCTGTCGCCGAATTTTACCGCCTTCAGCGGCTTGGTCGGTGTAACCTTGAGCAGTGCGAGATCGGTCTTCTGATCGCGGCCAATCACCTCGGCCTTTAATGTCGTACCATCGTTGAGAATGACGCTCACCTCGTCGGCTTCGGAAATGACGTGGTTGTTGGTCACAACAACACCGCTCGGGTCGATGATAAAACCGGAACCCAGCGAATTGACGCGACGCGGCGTCGGCGCCTGATTGTTCTGTCCCGGACCGCTCTGGCCGTTTTGCCCACGACGATTCTTGAAAAACTCTTCGAAGAATTCCTCAAACGGCGACCCCGGTGGCAGTTGCGGCATGGCGCCGCTTCGCAGATCGACCGACTGTTTGGTTGAAACGTTTACGACGGCGTCGATGACTTGCTCCGCCACATCGGCGATCCCCTCGGGTCCGCGCGCGGCCGCTGGAGCCGTCATCGCAAGAAAGGCGATGGCTGCTGCCGTGGTTGCGGTCAAGCCGGCCCGACCGAGGCGTGTTTTCGGGCAGAAAGCGTGTTCGCCCATGGGCGTCAGTTCTCCTGGGAATAGGCCATTCGAGAGAGTGGCCCCGACTTATAGGCGATTCAAGGGCACCGCCAATCAATACCATGCGAGGCTGCGTTTCCCTATCAGCCCCGGACCAGCCAGACCAGGATCAAGCCGATCACCGCTGAGCCAATGCCAATTAGCCGGAGCGAGATGTCTTGCGTTTCCAGCACGCTGGTCATGGCCCGTTTGGCCGCCTCCGGAAACGCCGCGAAGATGAGACCTTCGATGACAAAAACCAGTCCAAGCGCGGCCAGGAAATCGGACATGCGGGCCCGGCGCGGCTGCTATCGCGCCGGAGCCGAAGGTGCCGGCGTTCCTGAGTTCTCCCGCCGTTTTCCGGAGGGGTCGGTGAAATAGCGGAAGAAGTTCGAATCCGGCTTCAGCAGCATGCGGGTGTCATTGTGCTTAAACCCCTGCTCGTAGGCCTGCATCGACCGGTAGAAAGCAAAGAAATCGGGATCCTGATTAAAGGCATCGGCGAAAATCTGGTTGCGCGTCGCGTCGCCTTCACCGCGAATCTGTTCCGATTTCGAAGTCGCGTCGGCCACGAGCACGGTAACCTCCCGGTCGGCTCGCGAGCGGATTTCCTGCGCGCGCTGCGCGCCCTGCGCGCGGAACTCAGCCGCTTCGCGCTGCCGTTCAGTCTGCATGCGCTGATAGACCGCCTGGCTGTTTTGCTCCGGCAGGTCGGCGCGACGGATTCGAACGTCGACAACCTCGATCCCAAAGCCAGTGGCTTCGTGGTCGACGAGTTCGCGAATACGCGCCATCAGATCGGCACGCTGATCCCGTACGACGTGGGTAAATGTAACCTCGCCGAGCACTCGACGCAGCGCCGAATTGAGCAGGATGGACAGCTGCGAATTCGCGCCGTTGATTGAGCCCAGTGTCTGGTAAAAGCGGAGCGGATCCTTGATCCGGTACCGGGCAAAAGCATCGACAACCAGCCGTTTCTGATCCGACGCGATCACCTCTTGCGGAGGCGCTTCCAGATCAAGGATGCGCCTATCGATGTATACGACCGAGTCGATGAACGGTGCCTTCACATGAAGGCCCGGATCCGGCACTGGCGGCCTGGGTTCACCCAACCGGATAACGAGCGCTTGCTGGGTTTGGTAGATAGTGAACAACGACGAATAGCCGACGATCAGCGCGGCAACGACCACAACAGCCAAAATGCCGCCGACAAAATTGGTTCTCATTGCCGGCCTCCGCTTTGCGACTGGCTGCGCGGCTGGGCCGGACGCGTAAGCTCGTTAAGCGGCAGGTAGGGCACGACGTTGCTTCCGCCGCCGCTGCCTGAATCCAGGATGATCTTGTCGGTACCGCTGAGTATGCGCTCCATTGTTTCGAGATACATGCGTTCGCGCGTGACGTCGGGTGCCTTTTTGTATTGTTCAAAGATTTTGAGAAAACGAGCCGTCTGGCCGGTCGCTTCAGCGACAGTCTGCTGCTTATAGGCTTCGGCGGCTTGCGTGATCTGTGCGACGCGTCCGCGCGCTTCAGGCACCACCCGGTTAGCGTAGGTCTGCGCCTCGTTGATGGCGCGCTCAAGATCGGCGCGCGCCGCCTGCACGTCGCGGAAGGCATCGATCACCTGCGACGGCGGATCGACCTTCTGTAACTGTACCTGCTGCACCAAAATGCCGGCGCCGTAGTGATCAAGCGTCCGTTGCATCAACTCCTGAACTGCATTTTCGATCGTTTGCCGCGCACCGGTCAGGATCGGCTGAATTTCGGATCGGCCGACGACTTCGCGCATCGCGCTTTCGGCCACGGCCTTCACCGTGCCTTCCGGATTCTGGATGTTGAACAAGTAATCGCCGACGCCGGTCGGCTTGACCTTCCACAACACTGAGAAATCAACATCGACGATGTTTTCATCGCCGGTCAGCATCAGGCTTTCCTCAGGTACGTCGCGCGTTGTGGTGCCGCCGCGGCGAAGATCATCGACAATCCGCATGCCGATATCGATCTTGTTGATGCGCAACGCTTTCGGCGTAAGCACTTTCTCGATCGGATACGGAAGATGATAGTTCAGGCCCGGTTGGACCTCGCGCACCTGCTTGCCAAAGCGGAGCACGACACCGAGCTCGTCCGGCTCAACGCGAAAAAATCCCGAGAAACCCCAAAGCACCAACACACCAAGGACAATGAGAGCGAAACCGCGTCCGCCCAGATTGCCGCCGGGCAGCACGCGGCGCAGTCTGTCCTGGCCGCGGCGCAGAATTTCTTCGAGATCCGGCGGTGTCGGTCCCGGCGATTGCGGCCCTGAGCCCCATGGCCCCTTGCCGCCCGAGCCCCAGGGCCCACCGCCGCCCTGATTGGTCCAAGGCATTGAAAATGTCTCCCGCGCCGCCCGTTCATCCGGGGCGCCTGTTGTCGGGAGGGTTATAGGGGACCGTAGGCGCCGTTACAACGCGCCGTCATGCCGCGCATTAACGCTGTTTCAGCGACGTATATATGTCGCGAACGAGAAATCCGCGTCATCGTCGGGACCGGCAAAATGCTCTTCGCGTGACGCTTCCTGCCAGATTTCGTCGTCTATTGGCGGAAACATCGCATCGCCGTCGGGCGAAGCATGCACATGCGTAATTTCCAGGCGGTCGGCCATTGGCATTGTGGCGGCGAAGATGTCGCTCCCGCCGATCACCATAATTTCATCGACCCCGCGTTTTGCTGCATCCGCACGCGCGAAGCTAAGCGAGGCATCGAGACTAGTTGCCAGCACTGCACCGGGAGCAACCAAACGGAAATCACGCGAGAGTACAATATTGGTGCGGCCGTCGAGCAGCTTGTCGATCGAATCGTGCGTCTTTCGACCCATGATCACCGGACGATTGAGCGTCAGTTTGCGGAAATGCTGGAGGTCCGACTTCAGATGCCATGGCAACTGGCCGTCCCGACCAATAACCAGATTGTCGCCGATTGCTGCCACCAGCACGATTTTCATGACTGCGACGGTGAAACAGAATTGGAGGACATTGGCACCGCCTTTGGACAATACGAATAAGACAAAACCGTTCTGACTTTATTACCAACGCCCCTCATCTTGCGAAGCAAATTCCTCCCAAAAATATGCACCGAAGTTCCCGCGTTAAAATCATCTTAGCGCGACGTCTCGAAACGGCAGCAACAACGAAATCGCTTCTTGGCGTCTAGGTTACACCGCCACCGCGGCCTTGATGTGCGGGTGCGGATCGTAGTTCTCGATCGAAAAGTCTTCATAGCGAAACGCGAATATGTCCTTCACGGCAGGATTGAGCCGTATCGTCGGCAGCAGTTTCGGCGCGCGCGATAGCTGCAAGCGGGCCTGCTCGAGATGGTTGAGATATAGATGCGCATCACCCAATGTATGGATGAAATCACCTGGCTTGTAACCGGTCACCTGCGCCATCATCTGCGTGAGCAGTGCATAGGATGCGATATTGAACGGCACACCGAGAAAAACATCCGCCGAGCGTTGATAGAGCTGGCACGACAGTTTGCCTTCAGCGACATAAAACTGAAAAAGGCAGTGGCAAGGAGGCAAGGCCATCTTGTCGACCTCGGCCGGGTTCCACGCGGTAACGATGAGCCGCCGCGAATCCGGGTTGCGTTTGATCATCGCAACGACGTTGCCGATCTGGTCGATGGTCTTTCCGTCCTGCGCCGGCCATGATCTCCACTGCTGGCCGTAAACCGGACCCAATTCTCCGCGTTCATCCGCCCATTCGTCCCAGATGCGCACGCCATGCTCCTGCAGATACCTGACGTTCGTATCGCCGGCCAAAAACCACAGCAGCTCATGGATGATCGACTTCAGATGCAGCTTCTTGGTCGTGACCAGGGGAAAGCCCTCATCGAGCGCAAACCGCATCTGGTGACCGAACACCGACAACGTTCCGGTTCCGGTGCGGTCGCGTTTCTCGACCCCACGGCTGAGAATGAGTTCCATCAAGTCAAGATATTGGCGCATCTTTTCGAATATCGGCTGCGACTCGAAGATGGGGAAGTTTATCGCCGGGAGCAACGGCTGGCAGCCGTTTTTCAACCGCCCAAATGCCAGCCCTCGCGCTCGACTCCTGATACAATCGCTCCGGTGCAGTTGGGGGTATGCAAATGAGCTTTGATCGCATTCTTGTTGCCCGGATTCTGTTTACTCTCATGACCGCCGGCTGGGCGTTGCTTACAGTGGTGGCTGATTTCAACAAGACCCATGCCACTAATCCCCAATGGACGCCGCACGCGCGATTTCACGTTGTGTGGCAGATCTCCAGTTATGTCGGATTGGGGCTGCTCGCTTTTGCGCTCATCTGGTGGCCAGGACCGCTTGCCGCCGAACGGCTCTATCTCGTCGCAGCCATGGGCGCGGTCGTCTATGCGGCTTTTTTCGCGGCGCTGATAGCGATGCCGATCTATGGCGGCGGCGCCTACGACAAGAACGGCTACCAGCCGTTCAACGCGCCTATCCCGATCTTCGCGAAGAAGTGGGACGCCAATATCACCGCCTTCTCTATTCAGCTCGTGATTCTGGCGGCGGGAATAGTGGCGGTGTCCAGCGCTTTCGCAGGGTAGAGCAAAAAAGACAGCGCGCGGCGACCCGCTAATCCGGTTACTCGACGAACACTTCTTCGCGCCGTTTACGGATCATGGGTAAAGCTGCGATCACCAACAGACCCACCGCGAGAGTGATCAGCACGCCTGAGATCGGCCGCGTGATGAACACGGTCGCATCGCCGCGCGCGATGAGCATCGCCCGGCGCAGGTTTTCTTCCATCAGCGGGCCAAGCACGAAGGCCAGCACGAGGGGTGCCGGCTCAAAGTCGTGTTTGGTGAGCCAGTATCCAATAAGGCCAAAAACCGCCGCGATCACCACATCGGTTGGAGAATTGTTGATTGAATAAATACCGATGCAACAGAACA
>DATBTA010000340.1:0-4592 GCA_036559505.1 Pseudolabrys sp.
ATATGGGCTCCGCCGCCGTCGGGCTGTCATTGCTTGCGGCAGGCGCGGTGTGGATCTGGGTGGCTGTTGAGCGCTTCTGGGGCTAGTTGCCGTAAAGGGCTTGCGGCAACGCCGTGGCCAACCCCGGCACGAACCAGAGCACTATGAGCGCGAGCAATTGAATTGCCACAAACGGAATAACGCCAACATATATGTGGCGCGTGGTGATCTGCGGCGGGGCGACACCACGCAGGAAAAACAGCGTCGGCCCGAGCGGCGGGTGCATGTAGGACGTCTGCAGATTGACCGCCATCATGACGCCAAGCCAGACCGGATCGACGCCGGGCATGGCCAGCAAGATCGGCGCGACAATTGGCACGACTACGAAAATAATCTCGAACGCATCCATCACAAAGCCGAGCAAAAACATCGCGATCATCACCGTGAGCACTGCGCCCGCCGGTCCGCCCGGCAAATTCGAAAGTGCGCGATGCACCATGTCGTCTCCGCCGAGCGCGCGGAACACCAGGCTGAACATGGTCGCGCCGATCAGGATCAGAAAAATCATGCTGACAATCTGCGCCGTTTTTTCGCAAACCGGCTTGACCAGGCCGCGAAGCGGCGTCTTGCGCGCCGCAAGCACAATCGCGCCGACAGCGCCGATCGACGCAGCTTCAGTCGGCGTTGCAATGCCGCCAAGGATCGAACCGAGCACGGCGACAATTAGCGCAAGCGGAGCAACAAGCACTTCGGCAAGACGGCGCAGCATCTTGAAGCCGCGCAAAGCTTTGGCATCGGTCGGCAGCGCGGGTGACGCTTTCGGGCGCAGCACCGCGACCGCGATCAGAAAGATCAGGTAGAGGCCGACCAGCGCAAAACCGGGCACCAGCGCGCCGGCGAACAGATCGCTGACCGTGAGGGATCGCGGCGCAAAAATGCCATTCGACAGCTGCGCGGCCTGGTACGCGTTGCCGAGTTGATCGCCGAGCAAGACGAGGACGGTTGCCGGCGGAAAAATCTGTGCGAGTGTTGCGGTGGCGGCAACCGTGCCGGCGGCCAGCCGCGGGTCATAACCGAAGCGCAGCATCGTCGGCAGCATGATAAGGCCCATGGTGACGGTCGTTGCGCCGACTACGCCCTTCGCAGCCGCAAGCAAGGTGCCAACGATGACAGCGGATATTCCGAGGCCGCCGCGGAGCGTGCCGAACAGGCGGCCCATGGTCTCAAGCAAATCTTCCGCAATGCGCGAGCGCTCCAGCATGACACCCATGAAAATGAAAAGTGGAATCGCCAGCAGCACTTCGTTCGTCATGACACCGAAGATGCGCTGCGGCAGAGCGCCGAGAATGTCAAAACTCATCGCGCCAATCGCGTCGCCGAGCACGGCGAAGATCAGCGACGTGCCGGCGAGCGTAAGGGCGACCGGATAGCCGGCCATCAACGCCCCGATCACGGCGATCACCATCAGAACTGCCAGGATTTCCGGGTTGGCCATCAGCGCGGCCTCGCCAGCACCGTGGCGGCTCGGATTGCCTGCGCCACACCTTGCAAGGCCATCAACACGGCGAAGACAGGAATGAAGGTCTTAAGCACGAAAACAAGTGGCAGGCCGCTCGCTTCCTGCGAGTGCTCGAGGATGGCCCAGGAACGCGCTGCATAAGGTATCGACAGCCAGACCAGCACCAGCATGAACGGCAGCAGGAGCAGCAGTGCACCGGCGAGATCGACAAGCGCTTTCGTTCGCGCCGAAGCCTCGGCGTAGAAAATATCGACACGCACGTGACCTTCCGCGCGCAGGGTCCAGGCCGCCGCGAGCATGAATACCGCCGCGTGCGCGTAGATCACGGTCTCGGAGAGCCAGATGGAACCGAGGCCGAACAAGTAACGAGCCACGACCAGTGCGAATTGCAGCAGGACGACAACAAGAATGAGCCAGGCCGCGACGCGGCCTATGCCTGAGACCAGGCGGTCGATGCGGTCGGCCAGCACGGTCATATGCGCAAATCTCATAACTCCGATGATGGCATAAAGAGGCAACCTTTGCTTATAGTGGGGTCATGTCTGAACATGATCACGATCATCATCACGACCACGACCATTCGGAGCTATCTGAAACCCAGCTTCGCGTGCGCGCCCTGGAAACGGTGCTGACCGAAAAGGGTTATGTCGACCCCGCCGCACTCGATCTGTTGATCGAGACCTATGAAAAGAAAGTCGGGCCGCGTAACGGCGCGCGCGTCGTCGCAAAAGCCTGGGCCGATCCGGCTTATCGCGCGCGTCTGCTCAAGGATGCCACGCCCGCCATCGCCGAGGTCGGCTACGCCGGACGCCAGGGCGAGCACATCGTCGCGCTGGAGAACACGCCCAAACTGCACAATATGGTCGTGTGCACATTGTGCTCCTGTTACCCGTGGCCTGTGCTGGGATTGCCTCCGGTCTGGTATAAGTCCGCGCCTTACCGCTCGCGCGCGGTATCCGATCCGCGCAGCGTGCTTGCCGACTTCGGCGTCGCGCTTCCCAAAGAAACTGAAATCCGTATCTGGGATTCAACTGCCGAGATCCGTTATCTCGTATTGCCCATGCGACCGGGCGGCACCGAGGATTGGAGCGAAGAAAAGCTCGCCGACCTCGTCACGCGCGACTCCATGATCGGCACCGGCCTTCCGAAATCACCAAAGGAGGTCGCAAAGTGAACGGCGGTCAGGATCTTGGCGGCACGCACGGCCACGGCCCGGTCAAACCGGAGCCGAACGAGCCGGTCTTCCACGGCGAATGGGAAAAACGCGCCTTTGCGCTCACGCTTGCAATGGGCATGCCCGGCGGTTGGAACATCGATATGTCGCGGTTTGCGCGCGAGAACCGCCCCCCGGCCGAATATTTGTCGATGACGTATTACCAGATCTGGTTTGCCGCGCTTGAGACAATGCTGAAGGAGCGCGACCTAGTGGCGGAGGACGAGATCGCCGCCGGTCATTCGCTGCATCCGGCAAAACCTGTCAAACGCACATTGTCGCCGGGCGACGTCGCAAAGACTTTGCATCGCGGTGGCCCGACCGAGCGAGATACAAATACGAAGGCGGCATTCAAGCCGGGCGACAAAGTACGCGCGAAAAACATCAACCCGCCCACGCACACGCGCCTGCCGCGCTACGTGCGCGGTCACGTCGGCACGATCGAGCGCATTATCGGCTGCCACGTTTTCCCGGACAGCAATGCGGCGGGAGCCGGCGAGAACCCGCAGTGGCTCTACACCGTCCGCTTCGACGGACGCGAATTATGGGGTGATGACGGCGACCCCACCTCAAAGGTTTCCGTCGACGCCTGGGAGCCTTATCTGGAGCCGGCCTGACATGGGAATGGATCCGCAAGCCGCTATGCGCGCCGCGGTTTCCGTACCCGGCGTGCCACGCGACGCCGATGGCCCGGTGTTTCGCGAGCCGTGGGAGGCGCAGGCTTTCGCCATGACATTGGCGCTCTACGAGCGTGGCATTTTCACATGGCCGGAATGGGCGGCCGCGCTTGCAACCGAAATCAAGCGTGCGCAGGCGGCCGGCGACCCTGACACCGGCGAGACTTATTACTCGCATTGGCTCAACACGCTCGAAAAGCTCGTTGCCGAAAAAGGCGTGACGACAGCCGATACGCTGCATCGCTACCGCGACGCATGGGACCGCGCGTGCGACCGCACCCCGCACGGCCAGCCGATCGAGCTTCGTCCCGACGATTTTCGCTAAATGCCCATCAGGCGTTCGCTTGCCAAATAACCGGTGAGCAAGGCCGCACCGAACAGAACAATGACAAGGGCGGCCGCGGTTTCTAAACCGCGCAGGATAATCACTCCGGCTCCCGGCTTTGCTTTCGCCAGTTTGCCTGCAAGCCCTCGCGCGCCCACTGCCAGAGTGGCGATCGCTGCTACCGTGATTGCCGTCCCGAGCCCCATCACAAAGGTCGAAGCGACTCCGATCCAGAACAATCCCTGCGCGAGCGCAAATACGAGCACGATGATTGCACCCGAACACGGGCGCAGGCCAACGGCGACGATCGCTGTCAGGCCACGCTTTAACCAGTGGCCGCCAGCGAGTTCGCTCGGCTCCGGTGTGTGCCCGTGACTCCAGGCAGATGCTTCCTGCTCGTGCTCATGATCATGATGGTGATGGTGTCCATGCTCATGGCCATGATCGTGATGGTGACCCCTTCCACCACCCAGAGCCTGCAGGAAGGCTCTGCCTTTCACCCATAAGAGACGCAGGCCGATCAACAAAATCAGCGTATAGCTCACGATCTCGATAACGCGCACCGTATTGCCCATCGCTTTTGCGGTTGCCCCGAGGAGGACCGCAGCAACGCCGACAACAGCGATCGCGGTAAAGGCCTGAAGAATGGCGGAGGCGAATGACAACACGATCCCGCGCCGCCAGGTCTCATTGTTGGCCACCAGATAGGACGAAATGACCGCCTTGCCGTGACCCGGTCCCGCTGCATGGAACACACCATAGAGAAAAGAGACGCCGAGCAGCGTGTAGGCTGCACTGCCGTCCGCCTTGGCGGCGCGAATGAGCCCCGACAGCATCCGGTAGAATTCGGCCTGCTTTGCAAGAATCCAGCCGGCAAAG
>DATBTA010000341.1:0-14667 GCA_036559505.1 Pseudolabrys sp.
GTCAAAATGGAAAGTGACTTCGCGTTCGCCGGTCTTTTCAGCTTTAGTGACCTGCCGGTAGCTCGCGGCGGCCTGCGGACTGAGCTTCTTGAAGGCGTCGAATGAAAAGACCACGTCCTCGGGCGTGACCGGCTTGCCGTCGTGCCATTTTGCGTCGGAGCGCAATCGAAATGTCACCGAAGTAAAATCGTCTGGAAAGCTGACTGCTTCGGCGAGGAGGCCGTAGGTGCTGGCGACTTCGTCGAGCGCCGACACCATGAGGGTGTCGTAGAGAAATTCAATACCGCTCACCAAAGTGCCCTTCGCGCCGCCAACGACGAGATTGAAGTTGTCGAAACTTCCGAGCGCGATTTGCGACGCGGTGCCACCTTTTGGGGCATTCGGCTTTACGTAATCGAAATGCTTGAATCCCGCCGGATACTTCAGGTTGGAAAGTTTCGAGAGACCGTGCCGCCAGGTCGCCGGCTCGCGTGCCTGCGCCGCTGAAATTTGCAGTGCATTTTTCAGGGCTGGCGGCCCTCCCGCGAGCACGAGGAGGGCGGTCTTCATCAAGGATCGGCGGTCCATTGGCACTCCAGATACTGAGCTCGCGCAAGACGGGCATTATGCGCGAACCGCACGGATTTTGAAGGCCGCCGGTTCAGCGCCGCCGATAGTTCAGCATCGCAGACGCCCCTCTTCGAGGAAAGCACCGCGTGGCCGCCGAATGACTGGATTAGAGCCTGAAAAACAACAAGGCGCCGAATAAAAATCCGGCGCCTCGTCGGAGGTTCAGATCATCGATTGGCCCTCGAGGGACCTATCTCACAATCGTCAGCCTGGGCAGACCGAGAGACCGCTGCAAGCTCCAAGGGTGTAGTTCACCTGCTCGCTGCCCGCAGCCGCTTCCAGCGCCTCATCGGACACTTCAAAAGCCAGAATGTCTTCTTCATTTGTCATGGCATAAATCCTTTCTATTGCCAGCGGCGCCGGCATTGAGAAGGTTGCTAGTAAATTCGAAGCCCCCCCAGCGCCATGACTCTATGATCCGATGCAGAATTTGCAAAGTCAATTGGGGAAAAGCCTATCCCTGCAGTTACTTATGACCGTTCCACGACCGAATGTCCGGGGCGCTGGTGCCATCTGGTTGCAGGTTAAGGTGCTTAGCTTCCTGCAGTTGCTATCGGGTCACCTGGTCTGGCTGCAATTCGTGCAAATTACCGCGTAAATTCAAAAGCCTTGGCCGCGTTCGACGCAGCACTGGTCTGGCGTACCGAGTATGCCCGCTCGGATATAATCCTTGGGCACTGTGTGAGGCCGCATGGATTCCTTCTACGACCGCCTGATCGATCGTGCGGCGACAATCGACGAGCTTTTTTCAGGCGACTTCGAAGCCATCCCCGGAGAAAAGGATCGTGCTGGCTTCGGTCAGCGCCGTCTGGCCGCCTGGTGTCAATCTGCCGCGAGCGGCGATTGGTCGCTCTTTGGGCGCAGGATCGAGCGTGATGGGCTGGATTCTGCCGGCGTTCTTGCACGGCTGACGGCCGTCCGCCGAAAACCGGCCGTGCCGATGCCGCCGTGGGTGGCGGATGCAACGTGGATTCTGCCCACGCTTGAAGCGGAGGCCAGTAAGTCCGCAGCCGAGCTGCTCGGGGGCAAAGCCGAGCCGGTGGCATTCGAGCATCTTTTGACCGGGTTGGTCGAACGCGCTGCAGCGCTGGTGCAGTCGGGACTCGGCGACGAGACGACCGCAAACCTGAAAGCATCTGCGTACGATTGCCTTCGGCGCGCGCTCCTCACCGAACTTTCCGAGTTGGCCGCCCCGGCGTTTTACGAACGCTTTACAGCGATGCGGAACGCTGCTGAAACCGCTGGGCTCCGGCAGAATTCTCGGACGTTGCTCTACAAAAAATTCGTCGCCGAGATGAGGGTCGGCGGCTTCCGGCAGCTCTTCGAGGAGAAGCCGGTGCTCCTGCGGCTGATCAGCACGATCGTCCGGCAGTGGGTCGAGACCTCTCGGGAATTCATCCAGCGGCTTGATGCCGACCTGCCGTCTATTCGCAGCGCCGTACAGGCCGGCGGGCAGGGCGGAGTCGTTCAGATCGAAGGTGGGTTCTCCGATCCGCACAACGGAGGCCGATCGGTAAAGATCGTCATTTTCGCAGACGGCTCGAAGGTCGTTTACAAGCCGAAGGATCTGCGGGTCGATGTTGCCTGGCAGGGACTGGTCGACCGTTTGAACCGCGCGGCGCCCCCGGTCGAACTGAGAACGGCGCGCGCGCTTGCGCGCGACGGCTATGGGTGGACCGCATGCATCGAGCATGGCGGGTGTGTCGCGCCCGACGAGTTCAAGACCTTCTTCAAGCGCGTAGGGGCCTGGCTCGCGCTCTTTCACTGCTTCGCGGCCAACGACATGCATCAGGAAAACATCGTTGCCGACGGAAGCCATCCCGTACCAATCGACCTGGAAACCATCCTCCAGTCGTCCAGTGGCGAGCAGAAACCCTCCGTGCCGGAAGACGCTGCATTTTATGCCGCCACGGAAAAGCTCGCCAACTCGGTGATGGCGACCGGGTTGCTTCCAGCCTATGGCCGGGCCCCGGATGGCAAGGTTTTTGCGATGGGCGGCGTGACGGCGGACTGGAATACGAAAATCAGAATTAAGTGGGAGAACATCAATTCTGACGACATGCGCCCGACGCGCTGGAAAGACGTCGCCACAAACAATCCCAACCTGCCGCACGTTAACGGGCTTTACGCGAAATTTCCCGATCACATTGAGGAACTGATTGCAGGCTTTGACGCTTATGCGCGGTTTCTTTTGGAAAAGGGAAAGAGCGCCGCGCTGTTCGACGGCTTTTCCGGCCTTGCTGTCCGCAAGGTCGTTCGAGCCACACGGTTCTACGCCATGTTGCTCCAGCGGTTGAAAAATCACAAAACAATGGATGACGGTGTGACGTGGTCGGCGCAAGCGGATTTCGTGGCGCGCCTCGCCGATTGGGATGCAGCCGACGATCCGCTTTGGCCGGTCCAGCGCGCGGAAAGATCCGCGCTTCTGACGCTAAATATTCCACACTTTGTCTCGGTGACAGACGGCGATGAGCTGAAGGATGACACGGACTTTCGGATGCGGATGCCGTCAACCGACGGCCTTACTCGCGCAGTCACGCGTTTCGCCCACCTTGATCGTGACGAGATCGATTGGCAGGTCAAGGTCGTCAAGATCAACACAAACTCGCTTGTGATTGCTGGCCGTCCACCGACATCGCCTGCGCGGCGACAGCTGCCGGAATTGCGCGGGCCGGTGCCTTCGGATCTGACTTTCCGGGCTGAGGCTCAACGGGTCGCCGATGAATTGGCAACTTATGCTGTCCGGCGCGGCCCGGCCGCCGCCTGGATCGGACTCGACTGGCTTGGCGATGCCGAGGTGTTCCAGCTCGTAACGTTGGGGTCCGATTTGTACAACGGCACCGCGGGTCTTTCCCTTTTTCTGTCCGCGCATACTGCCGTCGCGGAGCAATCCGCGTCACGTGAGCTGGCGCTCGCCGGCGTTGCGCGGATCCGAAAGCAGATCAAGTCGCGGAATGCAGCCAGAATGGCCCGGTCTCTCGGCCTGGGTGGTGGGACGGGTCTCGGCTCGATCGTTTACGCCTTGACGGCGATGTCGAAAAATTTGCGCGATCCCGGATTGCGTGACGATGCTCATGGCGCTGCCGAGCTTGTGACCGATGAGCTGATCGCGGCAGATAAACGTCTGGATGTCATTGGAGGAAGCGCGGGCGCCATCCTTTGCCTGCTTCGTCTTTATCGTGACGGGCAATCCGAGGCGGTGCTTCGCCGAGCCGTCAAGTGCGGCGAACATTTGCTTGCGCAAGGCCGGCTGGGAGAGCCGGGGCGCCGCAGTTGGGTGGGGCAGGGCCTGGGTCCACGTCCGCTCAACGGGATGTCCCATGGTGCGGCCGGATTTGCATATGCGCTCGCCTCTTTGTCGGCCGCGACCGGGCGGGAAGATTTCGCTGCGGCTGCACAAGAGTGCGTTGACTTTGAGAATTCCAGCTTCAGCCCGCAGCGTGGCAACTGGCCCGATTTGCGTGTCGAAGGGGGAGAAGCCTGGCCCTGTCAGTGGTGTCACGGAGCGCCCGGCATAGGCCTTGGAAGGATCGGCATGGCTCGCCTGCCAGGGACAGGCGGCGCGGTCCTGGAGGCCGATGTTCAAGGTGCCGTCGACGGCGCGCAAGCCGCATGGCCTTCGTCCCTCGATACGTTGTGTTGCGGGACACTGGGCAGCGTCGAATTCTTGTGCGAGGCGGGTGACCTGCTTGGACGCAGTGATCTTCAGGAGCTTGCCAAACGTGAATTGGCCAGCGTGCTGCAATACGCAGCGGATAAAGGCGACTACCGTTGGAACAGCGGAGAGCGGCGATTCAATTTAGGCCTCTTCCGCGGCATGGCCGGGGTCGGTTACACCGCGTTGCGACAGGTCGATCCTTCATTGCCCAACGTGCTCATTTTCGAGTAGTCGCTGGCGTCGGGCCTTCCGTCCTAACTGATGAGAATTCCGAGCGATCAAATGTCGCGGCGAGCGGGGCTGCGCCAGGAACGCAGCTGCCCGAGCCGGGGCAGCCCTTGCCGTGGTGCGCTTGCCGCGCGACTATGACGCCAACGAGAAGACGTCCAAATTCGATGCTTGGTAAGGGAGGGCTTATGAGCACAACTCCGAAATTTGCAGCGCTGATTGCGGCACTCGTTCTTGGCGTCGCCGCGGGAGCCGCCGACGCAAAGGACAAGGTGAAGGTCGGTTTCATCGGTCCGCTGACCGGCGGCGTGTCCGTGAACGGATTAGGCGGGCGCAACTCCGCCGATCTGGCGGTCCGCTTGCGCAATGCCGATCCAAAATCAAAATACGAATACGAAATGGTCGTGCTCGACGACGAGTGCAAGCCGAACGTCGCGGTGCAGGTTGCGACCAAGATGGCAGCCGACAAGGACATCATCGCCGGCGCAACACACTATTGCTCGGTGACGGCGATTGCGACCGTCGACACCTATCACAAGTTCGGTTTCCCGGTGATCGTGTGGGGTGCGGTGCTTCCCGACATCACCTATCGCAACAAGTATGACGAGGTTCATCGCGTCAACGGCACGATGATCAACCAGAATGACGCCAATGCCGAATTGGTCTCCAAGCTCGGCTACAAAACTGTGGCGGTCATCCATGACACGACTGATTACGGCAAAGGGCACAACGAATATTTCAGCAAGGCGCTTGCCAAGATCGGCCAGGCGAAGATCGTCGGCACGTTCGGCGTTACCGCTGACCAGCAGGACTTCACCGCCGAACTCACCAAGATCAAGGCGCTCAACCCGGACGTCATCTATTTCGGCGGCTTGACGCCCATCGGCGTGCGCATTCGCTCGCAGATGGACAAGCTCGGCATCAAGGCTGCTTTTGACGGCACGTCCGGCATTGTGTCGGACGCCTACATCCAGGGATTGGGTCCTCTCGCCGAAGGCACGCTGGCCTTCCGTGAGGGGGCGCCGACCGAGAAGCTACCCGGCGGCAAGTTCTTCATGGAAAAATACAGTGCACAGAAATACGACAATCCGCCGGAAGCCTATGGTCCATTCGCCTACGCTGCGATGGACATGATTCTGGATACGATCGAGAAGGTCGGGCCGGATCGCAAGAAGGTCATCGCGGACCTGGCGAACGTGAAGGATCGGGACTCGATCGTCGGAAAGATCACGTTCGACGATCACGGGCAGAATACGGTGCCCGTCATCACGAAGTACGTCGTGCAGGACGGCAAGTTCGTCGAGTGGGACGACAGTGAGTATGCCAGCGGCAAGCGCAAGCTGCCGGGGCAGAAATAGTTTGACGCGACCGGGGCCGCGGCGGACGCGGCCCCAATTCCTTTAACACCTCGCAAGATTGCCGGACATGGACGCGGGCCTGCTCGCTCAGTACGTCATGAATGGGCTGATGCTCGGCATGATGTATGCGCTGGTGGCGGTCGGGTTCACGCTTTTCTTCGGCGTGCTTGACGTCATCAAATTTTCCCACGGTGATGTGCTGACCGTAGGCGCGTTCGCGGCGCTCGCGAGTTATGTCGGGCTGCGCATGCTGGGGCTGAACTCAAACTGGCTCGAGCTTGTCGTCATGCTGGTGGTGGCGATCCTGGCTATGGCATTCCTTGGCATGGCGATCGCCCGCTATCTCGTCATGCCGTTGCGCTCGGCGCCGGCTCTCAACACCCTTCTGATCACGCTGATGCTGGGCACGGTTCTGCGCGAGTCCGTCCGGCTCTTTTACCCGCAGGGCGCCAATCCGAAACCGTTTCCGGCCTTGCTCCCGCGAGCGTCGATTGATTTGGGCGAATTCAATCTGCGGCTCGACAACGTGCTGATGCTGACCGCCGGCGTTTTGGTGATTGTCGGAATCCAATACTTGCTCAATCGCACCAAGCTTGGCCTGGCCATCCGTGCCGTCGCGCAGGACGAGGAAACCGCGCGCACGATGGGCATCAATTTCACAGCGATCGTTCTGGTAACTTTCGCGCTTGGTTCCGGCCTTGCGGCCTTCGCGGGCGTCATGAACGGCCTCTATTACAACGAGATCAATTTCGGGATCGGCCTTTATCTCGGCGTTGTCGGATTTTCCGCCGCCATTATCGGCGGTCTCGGCAGCATTTATGGCGCGATCCTGGGCGGCTTCCTGTTCGCCGGCCTTCAGACGATCGGCACCGTCATGCTTCCGTTTGCCAGCGCCTATAAAGATGTCTTCGCGTTCGCCGTTGTCATAGCCATCATGGCCTGGCGGCCGACCGGCCTGATCCGCGAAAAAATCAGCGAGCGGGTCTAGGGATGGCGGGGAAGGGACACACCACGGTGTGGCCGGGTATTGCCGGCCTTGTGATCGCGACGGGCTATCTCATTGCAATGCTCGGCGCCGAGAAACAGAACCTGATCATCATCCTGCTGGCGGCCGGAATCGTGGCTGTGCTTGCCGCCGCCTGGCTCGGCCTGCTCGAGGCCGTGAGTGCATCATTCGTGGAGCACGAGGACGCCTTGGCCGTTTGCGCCATCGGCGCGGCGTGCGCGGTGGGGGTGGTTTTTCACGAGAATCACTTCGTGCTTTTGCTGATGATCACTGTGCTGCTGTATTCGGTGGCGACGCTCGGACTCAATGTTCAGTTCGGCTATGCGGGCGTGCTCAATTTCGCCGGCGCATCGTTTTTCGGCATCGGTGCCTATACGTCCGCGGTCCTGAATGCCTACACGGCCGTGCCGCATTTGCTGGTCCTCTTGGTCGGCGGACTGCTGGCAGCCTTCGTGGGCTCTCTTTTGCTGCTGCCGGTGCTGCGAACGCGCGGGCACTACGCGGCTGTTGTCACGATCGCCTTTGCACTGCTGTTCAAGACCTTTCTCGAAGTGAACGACGTGCTCGGCGGCCCGCAGGGCCTGCAGGTCAAGGGCATGCGTATTCTTGGCTGGTCGTTCAATGACAATATCGAGGTCGGGAAAATCTCGCTGTCGTTCTATATGAACTATTTCGTGCTGAGCCTGCTGTTGCTGGTCGGCGCATTTGTTCTTGTGCGCCGGCTCGAGCGGTCATGGATCGGGCTCAACCTTGACGCCCTGCGGCTCGATGAAACGGCGGCTGGCTGCTTTGGCCTCGACATCGTGCGCTGGAAGATCACTGCATTCCTGATCGGAAACTTTCTTATCGGTATTGCGGGAGCGCTGTTCGGAATGGTCGGCGGGTTTGTCGCACCCAACAACTACACATTTGCCGACTCACTCATCCTGGTTTCGATCCTGCTGCTTGGGGGCATCGGCAATCCGTGGGGGCTCATGGTTGCGACCATCATCGTCGTGGTCCTGCCCGAGAAATTGCAGACCATTCAGGAGTACCGGTTCCTGCTTTACGCGCTGATGGTGATCGCGGTTCTGCTGTTCCGGCCCGAAGGGTTGCTGCCGCGCCCGGTGCGCCGCTATTTCCCGGGATGGCGGCCATGAGCGCCTTGCTCGAAGCGCACGGGTTATCCAAGCACTTCGGCGGCGTGCAGGCGCTCGACGGGCTCGATCTTGGAGTTGCAGCGAACGAGATCCTCGGTCTCATCGGCCCTAACGGTTCCGGCAAGACCACGTTTTTCAATGTGATCACCGGAATCTACGACGCCGATGCCGGGCGCGTCATGTTCGACGGCGCTGACGTCACGAATGCGAGCGCGCGGGCAATTTATCAGGCCGGCATATCGCGGACATTCCAGCGTTCGCGGCTGTCATTGCCGCTCTCGATCTTCGACAACATCATGATCGGCAACCACAAGCGCCTCAATCAGGGCCTGTGGTTCAATCTGGCGAAACGCGGCGACTTCAAACGGGAATTCGAACGCAGTTACGCGGACGCACGAGCATTGGTGGAGGTGTTCGAGCCCGGACTGGCGGGGCGCATGTTCGAGCCGGTCGCCGGCCTGCCGATGATCGACCGTCGCCGCATCGAGATTTGCCGGGCGCTGATCAGCGCGCCGAAACTGCTGCTGCTCGACGAGCCTTCGGCAGGGATGACGCACGACGAGACGGCGGAGCTCATGAACGACATCCTGCTGGTGCGCAAGCGCAATAAGGATCTCACCATCATCATCGTCGAGCATGAGATGGGCGTGATCGAGCGGATTACCGATCGTTGCGTGGTGCTCAATTTCGGGCGGAAGATCGCCGAGGGCCCGTACCGCACCGTTGCCGCGGACGCGCAGGTCCAGGAAGCCTATCTCGGAGCGGCGTGATGGCGGGTATTCTTGAGATCGAAAATGTGTACACCGCCTATGACAAGGCCGATGTGCTGCAAGGCGTGTCGCTGAGCGTGAATGCCGGACATATCACGTGCCTGCTTGGCTCAAATGGCTCCGGCAAGACCACGCTGGTGCGCTCGGTTCTCGGGCTGACTCCAGCGCGCGGGGGCCGGATCGTCTTTGACGGCGCCGACATAACGCATCTGCCGACCCATAAGATCATTGCGGCAGGCATTGCGTGTATTCCGGAGGGGCGCAAAGTGTTTCCCAAGCTGACCGTCGAGGAAAATCTGCGTGTCGGCGCCTACCAGGAACGGTCGGACAGAGCGGTTGCGTCGCGCCTTGCGGAGATTCTGCAGATTTTTCCGCGTCTCGCGGAACGCCGGACCCAGCTCGCCGGAACGATGTCGGGAGGCGAGCAGGCGATGATATCGATCGGGCGCGGCCTGATGTGCGCGCCCAAGCTGCTGCTCATCGATGAGCCGTCGCTCGGGCTTTCGCCCCGGCTGGTCAAGGAGAACTTCAACATCATCCGAAGCATCAATGAACGCGGTATCACGGTGCTTCTGGTCGAGCAGAACGTGCATCAGACTCTCGCGATTTCGCACTTCGGATTCGTGCTATCGAAGGGGCGCGTCGCCGCGAGCGGCAATCCGGCAGAACTCGCGGCGCAGCCTGAAGTCCGCGATGCATATTTCGGTTAGGTCATGACATCTTCAGTCGAGCTGACGCAGGACCTCGTTCGCTTCAATACCATCAACCCGCCAGGTGCCGAGCGGGCCTGTGCTGAAACGCTTGCTGCTTTGCTGAAAGAAGGAGGTTTCACGGTCGACGTCGTCCCGTTCGGCGACGGCCGCGCGCAGATCGTTGCTCGCATCGGCGGCGCTCCAGGGAAACTACCGATCGGGTTTACCGGACATCTCGATACGGTTCCGCTCGGCGCGCAGCCGTGGTCGGTCGACCCGCACGCCGGCGCAATTGTCGATGGAAGGCTCTACGGCCGGGGCTCGTCGGACATGAAAAGCGGCGTCGCGGCCTTTGTCGTCGCCTGCCTGCAATTGTCCGACAAGCTCGCGGGCACGCCCGGCGTGGTGCTGGTCATCACGGCGGGGGAGGAAACCGGCTGCACCGGCGCTGCGGCGCTTGCGCAGGAGTTCAAAGACCTGCCGAACGTCGGCGCGTTTGTCGTGGCGGAGCCAACCGGGAACCGGCCACTGGTCGGCCACAAAGGCGCGCTGTGGCTCGAGGCGGTCACAAAAGGGCTGACCGCACACGGCTCGATGCCGGAAAAAGGCGTCAATGCGGTCTATAAAGCCGCCCGCGCCGTAACGGCCTTGCAAGATTTCGACTTCAATGTCGCGCGCCACGATGTGCTCGGCGGGCCGACGCTGAACGTCGGCACGATCACCGGCGGTCTCAACATAAATTCCGTTCCGGACCGCGCCGCCATCGGCATCGATATCCGCACGATTCCCGGGCAAAACCACGCAGGAATCCGCGCGCAGCTCGCGAGCTATCTCGGCACCGATGTCGAGCTTGGCACCAAGCTCGACGCGCAGAGCGTGTGGACCAACCCGAACGATGCCTGGATCGGGAAAGTCGTTCGCACCGCCCGCGAGATTGCCGGCGTTGGTGGCGAGCTCGGCGCCGCGCCATATTTTACCGATGCTTCGATCCTGACACCGGCGCTGGGCACGCCGCCGACAGCGATCATCGGCCCCGGAGAGCTGGAGCTTGCGCACCAGACCGATGAGTATTGCCTCGTGTCACGGATCGAGCAGGCGACCGAAATCTATTCGGCGATCATCCGCGATTGGTGCGTGATCTAACGTTCGCCGATGGCAGCTGGACTACCTGGGACTTGATACTCCGGGTCAGCGGTGCAGGCAGGAGTGGATCCTGACGAGATCGCGCGCCGGCATGGGGACTGAGCGCGCCGCCTTCGCGTTTTCCGTCGCGGTACCGCAAGACAACCAGAAATAATTTCCCGCGGGATCGACAACGATCCGAACAGGTTTGAAATCCGACACGATGATCGACAGGTACTCGACCGTCGAGAACCAGCCGAGTTGATTGAGCTCCGGTGAAATCCGTTGTGACGAGACGAAGCGCGGGTCGCCGAGCGCGGGATCGGAGGCGTTGCCCAATGTGAGCGCCCTCACTGCCGCTTTGTATGCTGCCCAGTTCGTGACGAATTTTGCGGTCTGAGCAACGTGAATGGCCGTGCAAAGAATGAGGGCACCGGTGCAAACCCGGATTACCGTGGCGTCAGCCAGAAATTTCGCGATTTGCAGCAGACGCGGGCAATCAACCGGCGCGCCGTCTGCCCGCATTGCGTAGACGGCCGACAACACACCGAAGGCCGGAGTGATGACGACCAGCGCCGTGCGAAGATAGTACCGATTGCTTGCATGGACCCACTGGTCGAACTGCAGCCAGTAAATCAGCAGGGCGATTGCTGTCACAACTAAGGCCGCTAGCAGAGCAGTGTCCGCAGCCATGATCCGGGACAACGCGAGAAAGAGGAGGCCGTAACCGGCAAGCACGACGAACAGCAGGACAACAAGATTGACCCGAAAAATGTCCGGATCGAAAAAATGCAACCCCGCTCTGACAAGAACATCGGCGAAGTAATCGTCGGGCGGATAGACCAGCTTCACGATGATCCACAGGGCCATCGCGACGAACAGCGCAATTGCCCCTCGCAGGAACAACGGATAACGGAAACCATGCAACGCTAGCGTTGCGATAACGACAAACGCGAGCACGACGCCGCCCGCATGGGTCAGGGCCAACGCCGTCATCATGACTGACAGGATGACCGCCCCAGAAATGCCCCGGCGTGCATAGTGGGCCAGCGCGAGCGCTGGCCAGAACAATGCATGCGCTATCCACATTTCCGTCGGGAAGCCGAAGATCAGCGGGCAAAGCAAGGCCGTCGAAGCGCACGCGTAGGCGAAGAAAATGCGACCGCGTGAACGGTCGACTGCCAATGTCCCGACGAGGCCTATAAGCGGCGCGACATAGAAAAGAAAACCGTAAGTGATAATGCCGGCCGCAGGACTTCCGGTCAGTCCGACGAGGATTTCGGCGGGCCAGAGCGAAAGGAAAAACACTGACGCGCGGTTGGCGATGTTGTGCCAATGGAATGCCCACACGTCCTGGACCGTAACCGCGTAGGAAAATATCGCGCCGTCGGCATAGAGTTGGAGCTCATAGACGAGCGCAACGACGACAAAGGCAAGCGACCAGCCGATGCCGGCGGCTACCGCCAGATTGCGCAGAAGACTCTCCTCGCGGGCAGACGATCGCGATGCAGCCTGCATTGTGCCTAGCCGCGCAAAAGCTGCTGGCGTTCCAGAAGCTGCTTGAAAACGCCGCCTGCCGCGTCGGTGATTTTTTCCAGGAGCTGCTTGCCAAATTCCGCCGATGCAGATTTTGCGTCGCCAATGATTCCTGCATCGGCGATCGCCTTTTCGTTCGTCGTCCACGGCCACGTCACCGCCTGATCGAGGATCGTCGTGCGCACGGCGTCGGCCCCGGAAGCGGCTTGCAGTTTCTTGATTTCGTCGGCGCGTACCAAATGCGGCGCGGTTGCAAGCATCATCGACGTTTCGTTCCTCCCGCCATGGATTTCTGGCGTTTTGGAAGCCGCATGGATGTCCGCCCAGGTGGTTGGATGCAGAATGCAGACATTGAGCTTGAAATCGCCACGCAGATCCTGTGCCAAAGCCTCCAGTATCCCGCGGTTGCCGCCGTGGCCGTTGATGACCGCAAGATTTCGCGCCGGCATGCTGCGCGCGATTTCGCGCCCCAGGTCACGAATGAGTCGGGTCATGCCCTCGATGGACAAGGACAAAGTGCCCGGAGCCCACTCATGTTCGCGCGCCAGACTGACCGCCTGCGTCGGCAGTTGCCACAGATCATAGGTGTCGCCCCAGCGCGCGATGATGCGGCGTGTGAATTCCTCCGCCAGGACAACGTCTGTATTGAGCGGCAGGTGAGGGCCATGCTGCTCGATCGAGCCAATCGGCAGGCACAGGATCGAGCTCGCACGCAGGCGCTTCGAAATGTCGGGGTAGGTCAACTCGCCGATCGACCGGCTCGGCACGTCTTGTGGCATGGCTGATGTCAGCTCTTTGAGCCGCAATGGGCGGCGCCCGCGAAGACGATATCAGCGCCGTTTAATGATGCCAGTGGAAAGCCGTGCCGTGGTTACGACGGTTCGGCGAGCGAAGCCATGAGATGATCGAGGCGGTGGCCAGCGCGAACCGCCTTTGCGGCCATGTAGCGCCGATTGTCGGCGTTAATCGGGGTCTCAAGCGGCATCCGGCTTGCGATTTCGATGCCGGCCTTGGAGAGACCCTCGAGCTTGGCGGGATTGTTGGTCAGGAGGACGACCCGCGTGCAATTGAGCATCTGCAGCATGCGCGCGGCAATGCCGTAGTCGCGCTCGTCGTCGTCGAAGCCCAGCGTCGTATTGGCATCGACAGTGTCGAGACCGTCGTCTTGCAGCTGATAGGTGCGCATCTTGTTGGCGAGGCCCACGCCGCGCCCTTCTTGCGCGAGATAAATCACGACGCCGCCGCCAAGATCCTCGAGCCGCCGCATGGCGAGCTGAAGCTGATCGCCACAGTCGCAGCGCCGCGAACCGAACACGTCGCCGGTGAGGCATGCCGAGTGCAGCCGCACAGGCACGGCGTTCGAAAGATCGGGCTTGCCCACGATGATCGCGGTGGACGTTCCGCCGATCGCGTCGCGAAATACGACGAAGCGTGCCTGCGTGCCGGAATCGAGGGGCACCGAAGCCTCGCTCGCCAGCGTCAGCGACCGGATTGCCTCGCCGGCAAACCGCTCGACCGCTTCCGCATCGATTGTGATGATGTCCGCCTCGGTAGGCAGAGCGTCGGTGGAAATCTCTACCGCCAGCACCGCAGGCAATCCTTGCGACAGCTTCACGAGTTGAATCGCTGCGGCAGCGGCCGGACCGGCAGGTTTTGCTTCGGGAATACGATCACAAATCGCATCACTGACAAGCGCCTCGATCGCGCTCGCGCCGTCGTCCGGCGCGAGCCGCAGCGCCATCGGCGTCCGCGCGTCCAGTCCAAGCGCAAGCGCACGACGTGCGGTAACAATGAGGCGCGGAGTGCGTGGGGCGCAAAGCGCCATGAACGCGGTCAAACGAGCGGTATCGAGTCCTTCAACGGGCAATGCAAGAAGCGTTTCGTTTTTTGCCGTGATGAGGACAGGACGTCGACCGTGAAATTCGGCAAGGCCGCGACTGACGCTAACGTGACCTTTACTGCCAAATAATACCGGGCTTACGCCACTGCGTACTGAAGTCATTCCGATACTTTCCGTTTTTTTAGACGCCCGCCAATATAAGAACACCGAGTGCCGTGTAACCATTCCGGTCGCAAATAGGCCGAATTTGTGCCAGCCTGCTGGCGCCCGTATCCGTCGTTAACGCACGGGGCGTGCTTTTAGCTGCCATGTCATTAAGAAATTTTCCCCATAACCCAAATAGCGGGGTCGGCAGCAGATTGTCCGACCCTTGGGTTGAGTTTAGCAATATTTTCCGGTCCGGTGACCAGCCCCTTCCGCAGCCCTGGAGTGAAATATTCGGTCCGCTTCGGCGGGGCCTGGTCGATGAGTTGATGGTGGTTGGCCAGATCGGTCAGTCGCTCGATGGCCGTATTGCGACGGAATCGGGGCATTCAAAATACATCAATGGGCCGGCCGGACTGACCCACCTCCACCGATTGAGGGCTTTGGTCGATGCGGTCGTTATCGGCGTCGGTACGGCGATAGCGGACAATCCTCAGCTGACCGTACGCCGGGTCGCCGGGCAGCAGCCGGCCCGCATCGTCATCGACCCGAACGGCCGGCTCGG
>DATBTA010000342.1:0-2495 GCA_036559505.1 Pseudolabrys sp.
GTCTTTGTCGCGTGTGACAGAAACAAGCTTGGACTGAAACCGCACGGTCACCTGCGCATTGCGTCCGCGCAATTCGGCAGCTGTGATATCTGCGTTGTCGATCGATACGAACCGGCTTTCCACCGTCTCGCCCCGCTTTTCACGCTCTGCGATCGCGCTCTCAAAGCCGTCATAGACCTCACGGGCAAGAAGATTCTTCAACGTCCGTCGATCGCCTTCAGCGTAGGCGTTGACGATCATTTCATAGGCCGCACGCGCACCCGTCAAAAAATACTTACCGTCGAAATTCGAATCAGCGGCAACAATGGCGTCGAGCCCGCCAGCAATAACCGAGCCAGCCTCCGCAACGCCCTTCCATCGATCCGATGGACTCTCGACAGGATCCGCAGGCTTTGGTGCGACCGTCTCCGTTGTCCGGTTGGGAAGGGCGACGACTTTTTCCGGCGTCGGCCGCACAGGCTCACGCGCCGAATATGGATCGTACGGCGGTCGTTCCCTGCCCGTCCGTTGACCCAACACGCTGCGCAGGCGCAAGAAGATGAATACCGCGAGCGCCAGAAATATGATGGTATAGATATCGAACACGTCTCGCATGCTTTCGGCTACCGTGGCCGCTTGCCGGCCGGATTTGCGTACGATCGGCTGCCGTCGATCGGCACCGCCGCTGTTGCATCCGTTATTGGCCGCAATCCGTTGGGCCGGGCCTCGCGCCGGTGCTTCGGCGCAATTCAGGTCTCTCAGCCGGACCTTAGACGATCACAACGCCTAGGCCAACATCGCACTGTCAGAGAAACACCGATGAATGTGGCAAAATGGGTAATATTGGCAGTCCTCGCGCTGCCCATTCTGGAACTTGCCGCGTTCATTGCAGTTGTTGCGACAATTGGCTTCGGGTGGGCGTTAAGCTTGATATTAGCCGGATCGCTTTGCGGCGCTTTGATTTTGCGCCATGCCGGCAGCGGCCATGCGGCCCGCATCCGTGTCGCAATGGACAACGGTTCTTTTGCGGCCCTGCAGACAGACGCCGGGGGAGGCCTCATGCTGCTCGCGGGGATTTTACTGCTAATTCCGGGGTTTATCACCGACATTGTCGCCTTGGCCCTGCTGGTCGGATCGCTGCGTCGCGCCTTTGTCGGCGCAGCGCCTCGACAAGAAGACGGCGTCGTCGATCTTGCGCCCGAGCAATGGCGCCAGGTGCCTGACCCCTCATTGCCTGATCATCGCAAAGATGAGCGCCGACACTGATCGGCATGCATCCTTGTTCCCTCACCGACCCTATGTTAGCCAACCGCCGCGCGCGCTGTGGCGTGGTGTGAAGGAGCGTTTATGACGACGACAAATGGCGGGCCGGCACAAGTCGATCCGACACCGGAAGCTGGCCAGGAGCAACCGCAGCTCACCGTAGTTGCCCAGTACATCAAGGATTTCTCGTTCGAGAACCCAAACGCGCCGCAATCGCTCAACGTCCGGCAGGAACAACCGCAGATCGGAATTCAGATCAATGTGAGCGCGACGCCTTTGTCAGAAACAGATATTGAGGTTGTGATCAAACTGGATGGAAAAGCCGAGACGTCCTCGACATTGTTGTTCCGATTCGAGTTGGAATTCGCCGGGGTGTTCCGAATTCGAAACGTGCCGCAAGAAAGTCTCAACCCGATCGTGATGATCGAATGCCCGCGTCTGCTGTTCCCGTTTGCGCGCGAGGTCATTGCGACTGCGGTGCGTAACGGCGGCTTCCCGCCGCTCCTGCTCGATCCCGTAGACTTTGTCAGTCTGTATCGCCAGAAGATGGCCCAGGTGCAGCCAACGCCGGCGGCCGCAGGCGGCTGATCAAATACCCGCAGGCTGGTAGTAACCCCACAACGCGTTTTCGCCGAGGCCAGCCACAAAGTCGCGGTGCGCGGCGAGTTCTGCCTCGCTCAACCGCGGCGCCAACGGCTGAGGGCGCGTACGTACGACAATTGCATCGTCAGGGCCGCTCGGCCCGCGCTCCCTGGATTCGGCAAGACCGAGCTGCGCCTGCCGTGCACCCATCAATTCGACGTAAACCTCGGCAAGTATCTCTGCATCGAGCAGCGCACCATGCTTCGTGCGGCGCGAATTGTCGATGCCATACCTGGCGCACAAGTCATCGAGTCGATTAGGCCCTGCCGGATGCTTGCGGCGTGCCAGCAGTAGCGTGTCAATGAGCCTTTCACGCGCGATCAATTCGCGCTCAGCACGCTTGAGTTCAGCACACAGAAAGGCGTGATCAAATCCCGCGTTGTGAATCACAAGTGGAGCGTCGCCAATGAAGGCAAGAAAATCGTCAACGACGTCGATAAACCGCCTGTGCCCTTTCAGAAATTCGACGGAAAGCCCGTGGACCGCAAATGCCTCGGCAGGCATGTCGCGCTCGGGATTGATGTAGGCGTGGAACGTGGCCCCGGTTGGTATCCCGTTGAGCAGTTCAATGCAGCCCAGTTCAACGAGCCGATGGCCCTGGGCCGGGTCGA
>DATBTA010000343.1:0-3213 GCA_036559505.1 Pseudolabrys sp.
AGCGGTCATTTTTCCGGACGGGCCGGCGCCACCAAGTGGACGGCCCGTCGTGGCATGGGCGCATCCAACCACGGGCATTGCCACGCGCTGTGCGCCGACACTTCTGCCGGGAGTTCAGGTTCAAGGCATCGGCGAGATGCTGCGGCGCGGATACGTGATCACGGCGACGGACTATCCGGGGCTCGGGACCGAAGGCATTCATCCCTACCTCATCGGTGACAGCGAAGCCTATGCCGTGTTGGATTCCGTCCGAGCGGCGCGCGAGCTTCCCGACACCAAAGCGCAAAAGCGATTTGCGGTGTGGGGGCATTCTCAGGGGGGGCATGCGGCGTTGTTCACGGGCCAGCTCGCGGCCAGCTATGCACCGGATCTCGAACTCGTCGGCGTTGCTGCCGCGGCGCCGGCAACCTACCTCGCCGATCTTTTCGAAGCAGACCGGCACACGCAGAGCGGCCTCACGCTGACATCGATGGCGCTGCTTTCATGGTCGAAGCTGTATCATCTTCCAACACAGAACATCGTCGATTCCGGTGCGTTGGCAGCCTATGAGAGGGTGGCCAGCGATTGCCTCGAAAACCTGTCGCAGATGCTGCGGCTCGCGCAGGACGCGAGACCGTTGATGCAGGGGTTCCTAAAGACCGATCCGACACGCATCCCTCAATGGCGGGACATGATGGATCGCAATACGCCGGGGCAGGTGCCGCCCGGTGCGCCGGTGTTCATCGCCCAGGGTACCGCCGACGCGACGGTTCCTCCGCCGGTGACACGACGATTTGCCGAGCATCTGTGCAAAGAGGGTGCGGCGGTGACCTTCCGAACGTACCCTGGGACGTCCCACATCTTCATTGCCCGAGACAGCTCATTCGACGCCGTTACTTGGATTTCGCACCGATTTTCCGGAATGCCGGCTGCGAGCAATTGTTCGCATTAGGCCGATGAGGCGAGCCTTCCGAAGTGATGCGCTCACTCCCCGACAATGGATCAAACGGAGCGCATAATTCCACCCCGAGGTCTCGAAGGTCCTCAACGTAGTTCCATTTTTGCTCGCGAAACTAAGCGCTATGCGGGTCGCGCCGCCTGATCGACGGCGCCGACCGCGCCTTCCGCTCCCTCAATCAGAACCCCAGTTCTCGAAGCGGCCTTCGAGCCGAACTGACGTGGGGCGATCCTTTTCCAGGGCCGCGATTTCGGGCATTTCGTCGATTTCATCCATCCAGTCGTAGCGACTGGGCTGCGGCTTGGCCTGTACCGGCTCGACCGTTGACGTGGCTATCTGGGCAATGTTTGTCATTGTCGCTCTCCCACGTGACAGGACCCGGCGAAACAACGGGCCACGACCGCAGAAATTCCGCGACCGTGGCTGCAGTTCCATCAGTTAGGTCAAAAAATAAGCAGCCCGGCCGTGGAGAGCGGTCTCCGGGTGCTATCTGGCGCCTCTAATTGCGCCAGGTCAATCGCAAGCGCGACGACGAGCCGTGCACGTCGTCGTGAGTATCGTCCTTGCATTTCATCGTGATCGGGCCTGCGGCCTTCCAACCGTGATTGGCGATAGCGTTCTTGAGCGCCGCATCGGCCATGAATTCAGCAACTGCGCGCGTCGGCATCTGTGCCAGGCCACCGGCCTGGCGGCAGCCGGCGTTTGCCTCGAGCGGTGCAAAAACCGCAATTGCAGCGGCGAGAATGGAAATGTGTCGAACGTTCAACGCCATGCGAACCTCGCTCGGAGCAAGTCTGACCCAAGCCGGAGTTTACTTCGCGTGCGCATGGCAAGCATGACGGAACCCTGTCCAATTGGGCTGGGATTGTGGATCGACCCTGTTCATTGCACGCGAGGCACAGGCGGCGGCTTGGGCGCCGGGTCCGCGAAATTGACGGTCGATCCTGTCATGTTGGTGCGGTGCGTGCGTCCGTGCTATGGCGGCCCAAGAGAATGCCCTAGTACGGAAGAGCGACATGACCTCGAAGACGAGCAAGCCTGCGACCCGCACCGAAAGCGACACGTTCGGTCCCATCGAGGTGGAGACCGACAAGTACTGGGGCGCGCAGGCGCAGCGGTCTCTCGGCAATTTCAAGATCGGCTGGGAGAAACAGCCGCTGCCGGTTGTTCGTGCGCTCGGCATCGTCAAGCGCGCTGCGGCGGAGACCAATCTCGAACTCGGCCGGCTCGATCCGAAGATCGCCGCTGCCGTTGTCCAGGCCGCGCAGGAAGTAATCGACGGCAAGCTCGACGCGCATTTCCCGCTGGCCGTCTGGCAGACCGGCTCCGGCACGCAGTCCAACATGAACACCAATGAGGTGATCTCGAACCGGGCCATCGAGATGCTCGGCGGCGAAATGGGCTCGAAGAAGCCGGTGCATCCCAACGACCACGTCAATATGAGCCAGTCGTCGAACGACACCTATCCGACCGCGATGCACATCGCGTGCGCTGAGGAAATCGCGCTTCGGCTGATCCCGGCGCTGAAAAATCTTCATGGTGCGTTGAAGGACAAGGCGAAGGCTTGGTCCCACATCATCAAGATCGGCCGCACGCACACGCAGGACGCGACGCCTCTGACGCTTGGCCAGGAGTTCTCCGGTTACGCTCAGCAAGTCGAGAACGGCATCAAGCGCATCGAGCAGAGCATGCCGGCGCTGATGGAGCTGGCGCAGGGCGGCACCGCGGTCGGGACCGGACTCAACGCGCCCGTTGGTTTCGCCGAGAAGGTGGCGGAAAAGATCGCCGCCATCACGGGGCTGAAGTTCACCTCAGCGCCGAACAAGTTCGAGGCGCTGGCAGCGCATGACGCCATGGTGTTCTCGCACGGCGCCATCAACACGGTTGCGGTGTCACTGTTCAAGATCGCTAACGACATCCGGCTGCTTGGCTCCGGTCCGCGTTCCGGCCTGGGCGAGCTGTCGCTGCCGGAAAACGAGCCGGGTTCCTCCATCATGCCGGGCAAGGTGAACCCGACGCAGTGCGAGGCGCTGACGCAGGTCTGCGTGCAGGTGTTCGGTAACAACGCGGCTCTCTCGTTCGCGGGCAGCCAGGGGCATTTCGAGCTCAACGTCTACAATCCGGTGATGGCCTACAATTTCCTGCAGTCGGTGCGCCTCTTGTCGGATGCAGCGGTGAGCTTCACCGACAATTGTGTCGTCGGCATCGAGCCGCGAGAGGAGAATATCAAGGCCGGCCTCGACCGTTCGCTCATGCTGGTCACGGCACTGGCGCCC
>DATBTA010000344.1:0-5682 GCA_036559505.1 Pseudolabrys sp.
AGGCACGATCCGCAAAGTGGGAGAACATCGTCACGCCGTTGTTTTCCGCGGCCAACTGGGGAGGCCAGGGATTGCACCCGCGCGGCAATTTTGAGGGATTCGTTCGCGCCGCATCCAAGCAGAAATGGCTCGAGGCGCACGGAATCGAACACTGGACGCATTTCTACACCGACTACGGGCGCGAGCAGCAGTTGCGTTTCTTCGATTATTTCCTGCACGGGAAGAAAGATGCATGGTCGAAACAGCCCAAGGTGCAGTTGCAGATCCGGCACATCGACAAGTTCGTGCCCCGTGCCGAGAGCGAATGGCCGCTCAAGCGCACCCGATGGACAAAATTCTATCTCGACCCGTCAGCGATGACGCTGACGACCAAAAAGCCGTCAGCCACCGCGCAATTGAAATTTGCGGCAATGAGCGACGGCTTGACCTTCCTTACGCCACCACTTGCCAAAGAGACCGAAATCACCGGACCGTCCGCGCTCAAACTGTTTGCTTCTTCCTCGACCGCGGACGTCGATTTCTTCATCGTGCTGCGCGTATTCACCGGCGACCTCAAAGAAATCGTATTCCAGGGCGCGATCGACCCGCACACGCCGATCGGACAAGGTTGGTTGCGTGCGTCGCACCGCAAGCTCGATAAGAAACTGTCAAAGCCGTACCGGCCCTATCACACGCACGACGAAAAGCAGCCTTTGAAAAAGAACCAGATCGCGGAACTCGACGTCGAAATCTGGCCGACGTCAATTGTCGTTCCGGCGGGTTACCGCGTCGGCCTGTCGATCCGCGGCAAGGACTATGAATATGGCGGGGCAAGCGGCGGCAAGCTGTCAAATTTCAAGAACGAGTTGAAGGGTTGCGGCCCGTTCCTGCATGATGATCCGCGCGACCGGCCGCCCGCCATTTTCAGCGGCACCACCAGCCTGCATTTTGGCCGCGGCAAGGCACCCTATCTGCTGCTGCCGATCATTCCGCCGAAAAAGCGGGCACCCGGTCGAAAGTAACGTCATGCATGTGAGCGAATGCGAGCTGACGCAGCCTTACACCAGCGGCGTGTGGCCATTTGGGGTGTTCTTTCGTATCGGACCTAAGGTAAGCTTCGCGGCAACCTTCGAACCAACAGAAGGAAAAAGGGGGGAATGGGTACGCAATTCTGGGTAGTCCAGGCGTTCAATGGCGTGTCTTATGGCGCATTGTTGTTTCTCGTCGGGGCCGGCTTGTCGCTGATCTTCGGCGTGATGCGCATCGTCAATCTTTCGCACGGCTCCTACTTTTTGCTTGGCGGCTACGTCGCCCTCTCCGTCATCGGGACCACCGGCTCCTGGCTACTGTCGTTACCGATTGCCACGCTCACCATCGCTGTCGTCGGCTTGATCATGGAGCGCCTGTTCCTGCGGCCGGAAGGCCGCGCCAAGCTCGTACGCGACGCCCTTATCGCGCTTGGGATCGCGCTCGTAATCCGGCTGATGATCGGCCCAATCCTGCCGCAACTGCTACCAGGCCAGATCGGCAACATTATTCAGGTCGCGCTGGTCGTGATCGCCTTTGCCATTCCGATTTTCCTGCTGTTGCAGCGCATATCGGCCGTCGCAATCGAAGCCGATGTGTTACGGCAGGTGTTGATGACTGTCGGCTTCGCGTTCCTGTTTCAACAGGCCGCGCTCGACATCTGGGGCGGCAACAATTTCGACATCCAGCCGCCAAGCGCGCTGACGCAAAGCCTCGTCATCGGCGGCACTTATCTGCCGCTCTACCGGCTGTTCATGATTGTCGGGGCCCTTGTCATCGGAATCGTGCTTTGGCTGGCGATGGAAAAGACGCGGATGGGTGCCTCGGTGCGCGCTACCGTCGACGACGCGCAGATGGCGCGCGGCGTCGGCATCGACACCAACAAGATCTCGATGCTGATCTTTGCGCTGGGCGCCGGCATGGCCGCGCTGGGCGGCGTGATCGGAGGCGCCTTTCTCGGTGTCTATCCAGGCCTCGATTTCGAGATGTTGCCGATCGCTTTTGCGGTCGTCATCATCGGCGGCATGGGCTCTCTCGGCGGCGCCGCAATCGGTGCGTTGCTGGTCGGTCTCGCCGACAATTTTGGCAAGGCGCTGTTTCCCGAGTTGGCCTATTTTACTCTCTATGCGCCGATGGTGCTGATCCTCGCGATCAAGCCGACCGGCCTCTTCGGGCGGGACTGACGGCACATGGGCACACAAAATTTCAAGATCGCGGCCGTCATCGTCAGCCTGCTCGTCTTGCTGATCATCGTCCCCTACTGCAATTCCTTCGTCGTATTACTCGCGACGCGTGCAATGGTTTTCGCTATTTTGGCGATGAGCCTCGACATTCTTCTCGGCTTCACCGGCCTCGCTTCGCTAGGCCAAGCCGCCTATTTCGGGGTCGGCGCCTACCTCACAGCCATTCTCGCCAACAATTATGGCTTCGGGCTGAAGTGGGATTTCTGGCTGATGGTCCCGATCGGCCTGGTGGTCGGCGGTGCGCTTGCGGCCTTCTTCGGGCTGTTCGCAATCCGCGCGACCGGCACTTACTTTTTGATGATCACGCTCGCGCTCGGTCAATGCGTGTGGGGCCTTGCCTACCGATGGAATTCGATGACCGGCGGCGACAACGGCATCACGATGAAAGGCGGCCGGCCGCATTTCGGCATCGACCTCTCGAGCGATATCAATTTCTTCTATCTCACCTTCGGGTTTTTCGCGGCAACGCTGCTTGCGCTTTACATCCTGGTCCGTTCGCCGTTCGGCAAGAGCCTTTTGGGCATCCGCGAACGCGAGCTGCGCATGCGCATCCTCGGCTACAATGTATGGCTGCATAAATACGTCGCTTTCATCATCGCCGGCGCTTTTGGCGGGTTATCGGGCGTGCTGTGGGCGCATGCCAATGGCATCGTGACGCCGGAAACCGTGGTGTTGACGACCTCGGTCGACGCGCTGCTGATGACGGTTCTAGGCGGCGCCGGGACGCTGGTCGGCGGCGCAATCGGCTCGGCAATCGTGTTCGGGCTTCGCGAATATGTCAGCACACTGGTTCCGTGGTGGCAGTATGTGCTGGGCGGTGTTTACGTTCTGACGATCCTTTATCTCCCGACCGGGCTGATGGGGATTCCGGGGCGGATAAGTCAATGGCGAAACAGTCAGAAGAAACGTGAGACGACGAAAGTGGCATCTGCGCCTTCCTGAAATGAACGGGAAGGCATCGACCAACTGGAGGAACGACAAATGACAAGCGCGTCAAGAAAGCTTCAATCGATATTGATAGGCACGGCGATCGCGGTCGGCCTCGGCCTGTCCGCTCCCGCCGGCGCGGAAGAACTCCGCATCGGCTATCTCGCGCCCCTCACCGGCGGCCTCGCGCAGACCGGCATCGACATGCGTGATGGCTTCCTGCTCTACCTCGAGCAGCACGGCAACAAGCTTGGCGGCATGGAGGTCAAGCTCATCATCGAGGACGAGCAGGGCAAGGGCGACGTCGCCGTCACCAAGGCCAAGAAACTCGTCCTGCAGGATAAGGTGCATATGCTCATCGGCGGCGTGCTGGCCTCGACCGGCTACGCGCTTGCCCCGGTCAGCACCGAACTGAAGACGATGTACATTCCGTCAATTCCCGCAGCGGACGACCTCACGCAGCGCCGGCTCAAGGAGTTCCCGTATCTGGTCCGCACCAGTTGGTCGAGTTCGCAACCCAATCATCCGCTCGGGCAATGGGCCTGCGACCAGGGCTACAAGAAGATCGTCACAATCGCCGCTGACTATGCGTTCGGCTACGAGACCGTCGGTGGCTTCCAGAAGGCATTCGAGGATTGCGGCGGCAAGATCATCCAGAAGATCTGGCCCCCGCTCGGTGCCAAAGACTTCGGGCCATTCATCCCGACGATCAAGGGGGACACCGACGCGGTGTTCTCGTTGATGGTGGGCCCGATGCCGGCACAATTCATCAAGCAAATGCGCGGCGCCGGCTTCAAGAAACCGATCATCGGCGGCGGCACCAGCTACGACGAATTCGTGCTGCCGTTCATGGGTGACGAAGCGATCGGCGACGTCTCCGCCCTCCACTACAGCGCGGCGCTCGACACCCCGAAGAACATCGAGTTCGTCAAAGCTTATCGAGCCAAGTTCGGCAAAGTGCCATCGTACTACTCGGAAAACAATTATACGACCGCGCAATTTCTGGACGAGGCGCTGAAGAAGGCCGGCGGCAAATGGCCCGGGCCGGAAGAGCTGATCAAGATTATGGTCGGCATCAAGCTCGATGCCGTGCGCGGGCCGGTATCGTTCGACGACATGCGCAACCCGATCCAGAACATCTACATCAAGAAGGTCGAGAAAAAGAAGATGTTCGGCTACGAAAAGGACGAGCTCTGGAACACGGTCACCAAGACCTATCCGAACGTCAGCCAGTTCTGGACGTACGGTAAGGACAAGTTCCTGGCGCAGCCCGTCTACGACAAGAATTTCCCACCCTGTAAGTTCTGCGAATAACTGCGACAGCGTCGGGGCCCGATCAAGCCCCGACGCTTTCTTTCTTCAGAACCGAGCCCGCGCGTGACTGACAGCAAAACCGACGTCCCGATCCTTGAACTCAGAAATCTGTCGAAAAATTTCGGCGGATTAAAAGCGACGCGCGATGTATCGTTCCGCATCATGGCGGGCGACCGCAAGGCGATCATCGGGCCGAACGGCGCCGGCAAGACAACCTTGTTTAACCTGATCACCGGCATCTACCCGGTGTCGTCCGGCGCGGTGCTGCTGTTCGGCGAGGACGTTACCAAGTGGCAGAGCCACCAGCGCACAGCCAAGGGCATGGCGCGCACCTTCCAGATCACCAGCCTGTTTCCAAAACTCACCGTGATCGACAACGTGTTGCTGGCGATCGAGGGCCTTCGCCCGACTAAATTCGTGATGTGGCGCTTCCAATCCTCCTATAAGGACGTCTACGAAAAAGCCCATCGGCTGCTCGAGCAGGCCGGCTTCCTCGACCGCAAGGACACCGAGGTGCGCAACCTGTCGCATGGCGAGCAACGCCAGCTCGAAATCGTGCTCGGCCTCGCCAGTGACCCGAAAATCCTTTTACTTGATGAGCCGGCCGCCGGATTGTCTTCCGGCGAGTCGACCGAGATGGCGCACTTTCTGATGAAGCTCGATCCCAAGCTCGCGATCCTCCTGATCGAGCATGACATGGACGTAGTGTTCGACGTGGCGGACGAGATTTCCGTCCTGCACTTCGGAGAGATCTTGGAAACCGGGACGCCTGAGCAGATCAAGAAAAGCCAACGCGTCCAGGAAATCTATCTGGGGACCGACTGACCATGGCGATCCTCGACGTTCAGGACATCCATACCTACTACGGCGACGCCTATGTACTGCAGGGGCTGTCGCTCCAACTCGAGCAGGGCCACATCCTCGGCCTGCTCGGTCGCAACGGCGTCGGCAAGACAACTTTGGTCAACTCGATCGTCGGGTTCAACCCGCCGCGGCGTGGCAAGATCGTGTTCAAGGGCAACGACATCACACGCTCGGCATCGTTCGAGACCGTGCGCAGCGGCATGGGCCTCGTTCCGCAGGGGCGCCGCGTGTTCCCGACCCTGAGCGTCGAGGAGAACCTGCTGGTCGCCGAAGGCCACACCGAGCGCCACGGCTGGAATCTGCAGCGCGTGTACAAACTATTTCCGCG
>DATBTA010000345.1:0-9340 GCA_036559505.1 Pseudolabrys sp.
GAGGCTTCCGCAAGCGACGATCGTCTCGATCGGTCACCGCGCCACGCTCACAGCATTCCACCGGCGCCGGCTCGCATTCATTCGCGCGGGCGATCGCCATGTCGTGCAGGAGGCCGCTCTCGCGCCGGCGTCCTGAGCGAAACACCAGCTCCGAAAGAAGAAAAAGGCGGCGGCCATGAAGGGCCGCCGCCTTTTGAGGGCAGACTGTAGGCTTACTTCAAGCTGCCGAGCGTCAGGTCGGCCGACAGCTTGGCGATGAACGCCGCGCCGCACCAATTGGAGACGGCGGTGGTCGTGAAGTTGTTCACGACGGTGTTGATCGGTCCAGCGGCACCAGGATCGGCGGTCAGAGAATTGCACTCCGCCTTTGACAGATTGGTATCGTGATAGCGCAGGTCGAGGGTAAAGACCTTCCAGCTGAACCCGATGCCGACGTTCCAGTAGGCGTAGTCCGGAAGATCCCAGCCACCTGTCCCCGCGTTGTCGACAAAGACACCTGGAACGAGGTTGGTGGTGCCGAGCCAGTAGTAGCCAGCCTCGCCGGACACATACATCGTGATGCCGTTAGGCAGGAAGTTCTCGGGGGCACTAAACTTCGCCGTACCCGAGGCGTAAGTGCCGGAGGCGCCGGTGTGCAGCCAACTCGGCGAGTAATAGACGTTGGCGCCGAGGGCAATCATCGGGTTCACCGTCCACAAGACCTTGCCGTACACTTCCCAGAAGTCGGTGTCGGAAAGTGTCGAGTTGCCATTCGCAAAGAAGAGGTTGCCGCCGCACACGCCTGGAATGCCGCAGAATTGCGTTTCTCGCGGATACCAGTAGTAGATGCCGCCGAAGTCGAAGGCCAAAGGACCGAAGGTCGGGCGGATACCGCCATACAGATCGATCTCGGCCGTCGGATCAGTCGCAAGCTTCACGCTCGCGGCGGCGATGCCGCCATAGAGCTGCAGGTCCGGCGTGATGTTGAATCGCGGCTCGAAATAGGCGAACCCGCCGGGCCCGCGATCCGACTGCGAAATGCCGCGGAAGTTATAGTCGCTCGTGACAGCAGCGCCGAAGGCGATATCCCACGGGCTGGGCGCCGCGGCCGGAGCCACTTTCGGCGCCTTCGCCGGCATGTCTGCCGCCAATGCGGGCGCGGCAACCGAAACTGCGAGCGCCGCGACAACCGACAACACAACCTTTTTCATCGAGTCTGCCCCTTTAATTCGATCGGCACGTCCGCGCCGGTCCCCTTCGCACATCTCCTCACGCGTGAGCCGCGAGCCCCGGCTGCGAACAGCTTGTCGCGTTTGGCGTGCGTTATTTGAAATTTAGACCCTTGGGCCTAGCGCCGGGCAAGGCGAAAACGGTGGCAAGTGCTGCCTTTTTAGGCGTTTTGCCCGTCTGTCTACAAAAAGATGTAGGCTGTTGCGTGAATGTCACAAAACACGGTGCCAATAGCCCCCCGAGCGGCACCTGAAAGGCGCCGGCGGGGTGGTTGTCCACACCCCGCCGTTCAATAGGGCGTTCCGACGAACCGCCTAGGCTGCCGCCGCCTTCTTTCGATTGGCTTCAAGCCGTGAGTCGACCAGCGCCACGATGCCGTCGATCACAGGGTGGCTGAGCCCCTTCTGCTTGGCGATCAGCTGCACGAGCTTGTCGGCCCGTTCGATGTTCGGCACGCCATTTTGCAGCGCTCGCGCGGCCGAAGCCGGGCGTGTGAGGCTTTGCGCGGCGGCCGCATATTTTTCGAACGGCACGAGGTCGCTCGGCGCGGCGCCCAGCTTGACGCACAGGTCGAAGACAAAGTTGTAGACCGAGCGCGCTTCCTCGATGTTCGAATGCACGGCCTCCTGCGCGGTCCTCATCCCGTCCTTGGTGATGCAGCGATAGTTGCCGGCAAGCAGCATCGACCACTTTGCCAGCGGCACGAAGATCGAATCGTGCACGCGCAGTTTCACCGGCAATTCGATTTTTCCCTCCGGCGCATCGAAGCGGACCGCGTCGATGTCTTTCTCGAGCTGCCGCAAGATCGAGGTGTGCATGTCGTTGTCGAACTTGGCGACCTTGAAATTGGTCGGCAACGTCACCTGCAGGACGTTGACCTTCTCTTCCGGCGGCCGGATCGCTTGCGGATCGGGGCTGCACAGCGTCAACAGGCCCGGCTCGAAATTGTCCCAAACACTGGGATCGGTGTAGGCGGCTTTGAGCGCATCGTAGTTCAGACCGGGAATGCGCTTGACGTAGGGAAGCGGCGGCATGTTCATGATCGACATGCAGGGCACTTTCGATTTCGCGACTGCGTCGAGCAGTTCACGGACACCGGGCGAGCGGTATTGCGGCTCTTGCATGGCGAGGCCGACGAGGTCGTAGTCCTTCGGATTGACGCCCGCCGCACCGCCAGCCGTGACCTTGCCCGGAAGCTTGCGCGAGTCGATCTCGACCTGGTCCTTGCGGCCTTTCACCGGCAAGCGAACACGAAATCCTTCCGCATTGATGAGGTCTGCTTCCGCCGGCAGGCAGACCAGATGCACGGAATGGCCGCCGTACAAGATTTTGGATGCGAGCAGCGAGCCGTAGGACGCGCCCATGATCAGAATTTTGTAAGTTGCCGGCATTGCGGCCTCCCTTATTGCTTATTCGCAAAAACCATAAAGAGTTCCGGCCGTTAAGGCCATCTCATCGCGTATGCTATGCGGCCCGTGGTGTCGATGCAATCCGGACGGCTGCGGCTAACTCGCTGGCGCTTTGACGACAGCGGCAAGCGGCTCAGGCATCGGACCACCGCTGGCCCAATCGAGCAACTCGATCGTATGCACGACGGGCGTCGTTGTGCCGGCAGCGATCTGCGTGATGCAACCGATATTGCCGGCTGCAATGACATCCGGCTTCAGCGGCTCGATATTGGCGAGCTTGCGCGCGCGCAGCTGATTGGCCAAGACGGGCTGAAGAATATTGTAGGTTCCTGCCGAGCCGCAGCACAAATGACCTTCCGGAATGTCCTTCACCACGAAGCCCGCCTTGCGAAGCAGATCGACCGGCTCGCGCATGACCTGCTGGCCATGCTGCAAAGAGCACGCCGCGTGGTATGCAACCGTCATCGGTGCGGGAAGCTTGCCTGACTGTAAGGAAAGCGTTGCGACGTATTCCGTGACATCGCGCGCCCGCGCGCTGACGCGCGCGGCTTTGTCTGCATGGGTCAAATCGTTGCGGAACATGAAGCCATAGTCCTTCACGGTGGTCCCGCAACCGGACACGGTCACCAGAATGGCATCGAGCCCATCGCCCTCGATTTCGCGCGTCCAGGCATCGATATTGTTACGCGCCTGCGCCAGCGCCCGGTCCTCACGTCCCATGTGATGCACCAGCGAGCCGCAGCAGCCCTCGCCCGCCGCAACAACGACCTCGATGCCATGGCGATTGAGCAGGCGAATGGCGGCTTCATCGGTCGACGGCGCAAGCACCGGGTTGATGCAGCCGGACAGCAGCGCCACGCGGCCGCGGCGCTTGCTCCCAGCCGGATAGACCTTGCCGGTCCGCTCGACCGGCGGTGCCGGCTTGCGATGCGGCGTCAGCTTCAGCATCGCCGCCATCCTGCGCAGGCCAAGCAGATCGAGAACCGGCGCCAGTGGCCGCGCTACCAGCCCCGCTACGACGGCGAGGCGGAAAAGAGCGGGATCCGTCAGCACGCGCGCGAGCAATGCGCGCAACGCGCGCTCGATCAAAGGACGCTTGTAGGATTTTTCGATCCGTTCGCGGGCATGGTCCACCAGATGCATGTAATGCACGCCCGATGGGCAGGTCGTCATGCACGCGAGGCACGACAGACAGCGGTCGATATGTTTCACCACGTCGCGGGTCGGCGGCTTGTCCTGCTCGAGCATCTCCTTCATCAGGTAGATGCGTCCGCGTGGCGAATCGAGTTCGTCGCCCAGCAGCACATAGGTTGGGCACGTGGCCGTGCAGAATCCGCAATGCACGCAAGTGCGCAGGATTTTCTCCGACGATGCGACCTGCGGGTCGAGCAGCTGCGTGAGCGTGAACGACGTCTGCACGGCTAAGCTCCCGCCCACATGCGTCCTGGATTAAGAACGCCCTTCGGATCGAAGCTCTCTTTCACCCGTTTGCCCAAGGCCCGGACCGCCGGCTCCTCCGGCGCGAAGACATCGACCGACGCGCGCACCGCGGCCGGCGCACGCACGAGCGTGGCGTGGCCTCCGACCGCCGCGACCGCACCGCGGATCGCGGCGGCATCGGGCTCGCCTGCAAACGGCATCGCCACCCAGACCAGCCCGCCGGCCCAGTCGTAGAACATCTGCGCAGCGGGCGTGATCGCACGAGAGATTTCATGGCCGCGGCTGGGCGGAACGGAAATGCGCCACAGCGGACGCGTGCGTGCCGTTTCGGTGGTGAAAGGCATCACATAGCGAATGCTCCGCCACAGCGCGCGTGACTGCCTTTCATCGAGCAATGACACCACGCCAAATTCCTTGAGCAACGCGGATAGCGTTTCCTTGCGGCGCACGACGGACGGTGCGAAGCCCTCCAGCCGCAAGGCGGTCGAAGCCTCAGGCCTGGGCAATCCATCAAACCAGGATGCCACGTGATCGGGCAAATGCGCGGCGCCGGACACGTCGCACGACGAGCCCATCGCGGCCGCCATGGCAGCACAGGCCCGTGCATCGTCGAGACCCGTGATCAGAACAGTTGCTTCGGTCTCTGCCTTCGGCAGGACCTTGATCGTGATGTCCGTCATTGCCGCGAGCGTGCCCCACGACCCGGCAAGAAGCTTGCAGAGGTCGTAGCCGGTGACGTTTTTCACCACGCGGCCGCCGGATTTTATGGTTTCGCCGCGGCCCGTGACCGCCGTGAAACCAAGAAAATGATCGCGCGCAGCGCCGGCCTTGATGCGGCGCGGGCCCGAAAGATTGGCTGCAATCGCGCCGCCGAGCGTACCGCGGTTTACCTCTCCGCCCAGCACGGGGCCGTAGTCGATCGGCTCGAAGGCCAGCTCCTGATTGTTTTTCTCGAGCAAGGTTTCGATCTCGGATAATGGCGTGCCCGCGCGCGCCGAAAGCACCAGCTCGGCCGGCTCGTATAATGTGACGCCGGCAAGCCCCGACAGATCGAGCGTAAGATCGGTCTGGCTCGGCCGGCCGATCGTGCGCTTGGTCCCCTGCCCGGCGATTTCGAGCGGCTTCTCGTTGCCGAGCGCCCAGCGCACGGCCTCCTCGACCTCCTTGGCATCGCGGGGTTTGAGTGTGTCAGGCATCGCGCGACAATTCATTCCGCCGCGCGGGCGGTGGGTTCGCGTGCGAATGCAGGCATGATTTCGCGCGCGAAGCGGCGCAACTGATCGACACCACCGGCGATCGTAAGCAACACATAGGTCACCCCGGCGCCGCGCAGCGCTTCGATCATGCCCGCGATTTCTTCGGGCGTGCCAAAGAGGGCGTTTTCCTCCGTCGCCCCTGCCCTGTCGGCATAGGCGAGCACATGCGAGCCGGTCTTGCCATCGGGCATGCGCGCCACGTTGATCGTCCGGCGCGTATATTCGGCCTGCCGTGCCAGCGCGGCGTCCTTGTCGGCCTTGTCCTTCGCCACGTAGAGCTGGCGAGCGGCCGTCACCTGCATCGGATCAAACGGCAGTCCGTTTGCCTCGCGCTCGGCTTTGTAGATGGCAATCCGTTCGCCGAGCGCCGCGGCCGATGCATATTGATCGAGGATGAGATTGAAGCCGCGGGCGGCAGCGCGGCGGATCGAGTGCGGATTTCCGGCGGCGACCCACAGCGGCGGATGCGGGCGTTGCGCCGGCGGCGGTTCGACGACGATGTCCTCGAAATGCCAGAACCGGCCCTTGTGCGAAAAGCGCTCGCGCGTCGTCCACGCGCGCGTCATGACCTCGACCGCCTCGTCAAAGCGCGCCTCGGCCTCGTCCGGCGAAATCTGAAAGCCCTTGAATTCGCTGTGCCGGTAACCCTTGCCGATGCCGAGATCGAGACGGCCATGCGAGAGAAGATCGAGCGTGGCTGCTTCTTCGGCAAGCAAGACCGGGTTGTGCCATGGCGGCACGATCACGGCGGTGCCCAGGCGCAATGTTCTGGTGCGCATGGCAAGCGCGCTGAGCAGCATCAGGGTCGAGGACACCTGGTTCCAGCCGCTGAAATGATGCTCCACCGAGAAGCTCGAATGAAAGCCAAGCGCCTCGGCCTCGACGTTGAACTCGAGATAGTCCAAGAACCCGCGCCCGGTTTCGGGGCGAAATCCGGGGGCATCGGCTTTTGGCGAGCAGAACAGGCCAAAACGCATCACTAGAACCTCGGGATATCGGGAAACGGCAGCTTGCCGGCATGCACATGCAGCCTGCCCAGTTCGGCGCAGCGGTGCAATTGCGGGAAGACTTTTCCGGGATTGAGCAGGCCCTTGGCGTCGAACGCGCACTTCACACGTTGCTGCTGATTGAGGTCGATTTCCGAGAACATCACCGGCATCAGGTCGCGCTTCTCCACGCCGACGCCGTGCTCGCCGGTGAGCACGCCGCCAACTTCGACGCACAGCTTGAGGATCTCGGCGCCGAATTCTTCGGTCTTCTCCAGCTCACCTGGAACATTGGCATCATAGAGAATGAGCGGATGCAGATTACCGTCGCCGGCGTGGAACACATTGGCGACCCGCAGACCGTATTTTGCGGACATTTCTTTCATGCGTTTGAGAACAAGCGGCAGCTGTGCGCGCGGAATGGTGCCATCCGTGCAGAAATAGTCCGGTGAGATGCGCCCGATCGCAGGGAAGGCTGCCTTGCGGCCGGCCCAGAACAACAGCCGCTCCTCTTCCGAGCGTGAGGCCCTGCACGACGTAGCGCGACAGTCGTGCGCAATCTTTTCAACGCGTTCGATCAGATGATCGACTTCTGCTGCGGGCCCATCGAGCTCGACGATCATCAGCGCTTCGACATCCAGCGGATAACCGGCGTGTACATATTCTTCGACCGCCGCAATAGCGGGCCCGTCCATGATTTCCATGCCGCCCGGAATTATTCCCGCGCCGATGATGCGTGATACGCATTCGCCGGAGTCTTCCGATGACGGGAAGCCCACCAACAACGCGCGTGCCGTTTCCGGCTTCTTCAGGATGCGCACCGTCACTTCAGTCACCACGCCGAGTAACCCTTCCGAGCCGGTGATCAAACCAAGAAGATCGTATCCCGGCGCGTCGAGATGCTTGCCGCCGATGCGCAGCACTTCGCCGGTTATGAGCACGATCTCGCATCCCAGCAGGTTGTTTGTCGTCATGCCGTATTTGAGGCAATGCACGCCGCCGGAATTCTCGGCCACGTTGCCTCCGATCGTGCAGGCGATCTGCGAGGACGGGTCCGGCGCGTAGTAAAAGCCGGCATGAGCAACGGCGTTGGTGACGGCAAGATTGGTGACACCGGGCTCGACGACGGCGACGCGATTTTCGAAGTCGATTTCGCGGATCCGGTTGAACTTGGCCATGCCGAGCAATACGCCGTCGCCAAGCGGAAGTGCGCCACCGGACAGTGACGTGCCGGCCCCGCGCGGGACCACCTTGATGCCCTCGTCGTGGCAATACCGAAGCACCTCGGCGACTTGCTGGGTGGTTTCGGGCAGCACGACGACCATGGGAAGCTGCCGGTAGGCAGTCAGGCCGTCTGTTTCATAGGGCCGCATCTCGCGCTCGCCCGCGATGACCCCCTCGCCCGGAACGATGCTGCGCAAGGCGGTCACGATGCGGTCGCGGCGCCCCAGGATTTCGGCATCGAGTTCGGGCATACGCAGCGACATTCCATGCAACTCCGTTAGGTCCAAACAACGATATCAGCCATTTGACGGCTTACACATAGGGCTGGCAAAAGCCCATGGAAACCGGGTAGCAGCATTGGCGTTTTTCCTCGTGGGGCGGCTGCCAAAGTCACAACGGGAGCAAGAGAGATGAAGTCGGTATTGGGTGCGGCCATTCTCGTGACCGCGACGATTCAGGTTGCGCACACACAGGATGTGGCCGCAGGCGAGCAGTCGTTCAAGAAGTGCTTCCCGTGCCACTCCGTCGGCGAAGGTGCAAAGAATAAGGTCGGACCCGAGCTCAATGGCCTCGACGGGCGCCATTCCGGCAGCGCCCCCGACTACAACTACTCCGACTCCAACAAGAATTCCGGCATCACCTGGAATGAGGCGACGTTTAAGGACTACATCAAGGATCCGCGCGCCAAGATCCCGAACACCAAGATGATCTTCCCCGGCATCAAGAATGAGAAGGAAGCCGGCGACCTTTGGGCCTATCTCAAGCAATTTGACGCCGGCGGCAAGAAGAAATAGGTGCCGGACACCGATGACCGCCGTTTGACTTTCGTCAATATGAACCGTGGGCTGTTCGGTATCATGATGAGATCGATCAGGAGATTTTGCACATGATCAAAGATATTGTCGTTAACCTGGGCCTCGGAACGAGCGACCCCGCCGGCGATTACGCGGTTTCAATCGCCGAAGCCTTCGGGGCGCATTTGCTTGGTGTCGCGGTTTCCTACGAAGCCGTCATTCCGGGCAACGTGATGGGCGGAGTTCCTCCGGAGCTGATCGAAAGTCAGCGCGCCGAATCAAACAAGAAGGCGCGGGCCGCGATCGCCCGTTTCGAGCAGGCAGCCAAGCGCGCCGGGATTTCGATGGAGACGCGCGTTCTCAATACGAGTGTTTCCGGCGCTGCCGACCAGATCGGGCGCATCGGGAGACGCTTCGATCTCGTCGTTGTCGGTCAGCCGCAACGCAAAAATTCCTTGGCGGATGAGGTGGTGGACGAAGGTGTGCTGTTCGAATCCGGTCGGCCGGTGATCTTCGTACCTTACATCCAGAAAGGCGGCATGAAAGCAGACCGCATCATGGTGTGCTGGGACGGCAGCCGGACGGCGACCCGCGCGGTTGCCGATGCCATGCCGTTCCTGAAAAAGGCGAAACAGGTCGAGATCGTGATCATTTCAAACAAACCGGCCAAGGACAGCGAGGTGCCCGGCGCCGATCTCGGCCAGCACCTTGCACGGCACGGACTTAAGGTCGACATCAAGCGCATCACCGCGCCCGACAGCGACGTGCCCTCGACAATCTTGTCTCACGCCGCCGACTCCTCTGCCGACATGATCGTTATGGGCGGCTATGGCCATTCACGGCTGCGCGAATTCGTGCTCGGCGGCGCCACGCGCGGGCTGCTTGAGTCTATGACGGTGCCGGTGCTGATGTCGCATTGAGGTCGGCCCAGCCGTTTACGCGTACGCGAACGGACGTGGAGATGGCCTTTGCTCGAACGACACATCACGTTGCGCGATGGAGAAAAGGTCTTCATCCGGCCG
>DATBTA010000346.1:0-3875 GCA_036559505.1 Pseudolabrys sp.
ATGCGATGACGTGGGCCGTATCGGCTGATCGGATGGGGTCACCGCAAAACTCTTTCGCAATTCGGCGAGAAATTGTTCGGGACTGCGGCCTTTCAGATCCTTCACCACCCGGTTGTAGTCGAGGATGGTCATTTCATGCTCTGGAAAGAGCACGGACAGGAAATAACCATGCGAGCCGTCGCCTTTGCAGGCTTCGGCGACACGCGCAGCTGCTGCCGATCGGTGATGGCCGTCTGCAATGTACACGGCCGGTAAAGCATCGAAGGCGCGGGTCAGTTTCTCGATTGTCGCGTCGTCGGCGATCGTCCAAAGTTGATGGCGCACGCCGTCATCGGCCGTGACATCAACGTCGGCCTTGCCGGCTGCCGCCTGTGCCAGCATCGCGTCAATCATCGGCGCATTCGGATAACCGCTCATGACCGGACCGGTCTGGGCGTTGATTGCTTCGATCTGGCGAACGCGATCATCTTCTTTTGTCGGCGTCGTATGCTCGTGCTTGCGGATTCGGTTGGTCGCATAGTCTTCAAGCGAGGCAACCGCAACGAGACCTGTCTGGACATGGTCACGCCAGGTGAGGCGATAAACGTAGTAGCAAGGCTTTCTGTCGCGCGTCAGAACACCCGCTGACATCATGTTTTTGAGGTTTTCAGCCGCCTTGGCGTAGACAGCTTTGTCGTAAGGGTCGGTGCTCGGATCGAGATCAATCTCCGGCTTTGAAATGTGCAAGAAACTCCATGGCCTGCCTTTGGCCCGGACGCGAGCCTCCGCGCTCGAGAGAACATCATATGGCGGCGCGAGGACGTCCGCGGCGCGACCGGGCGCCGGCCGCAAGGCCCGAAATGGTCTGATAAGTGTCAAGTCCGTCTCCAAACGTCGGATGAGTTCTCCCCCCGCCGGTGCTATCACGCCCCCAACAAAGGCGGCACTATGACCACAGTCAGCGCGGTGCTTATTGCAGGGCCGACTGCCAGCGGCAAGTCGGCGCTGGCGATTGATGTCGCCGAAAGCCTGGGCGGCATTATCGTCAATGCCGATTCCATGCAGGTTTATCGCGATCTGCGCGTCATCACCGCACGGCCGACGGCCGATGACGAGGCCCGGGCACCGCACAAACTATATGGCTTCGTCGATGCAGCCGAGAACTACTCCGTCGGCCGCTGGTGCCGCGACGTCGAAGAGGCGCTGACGGAGATCGGCAAACAAGGACGTGTGCCGATCCTGGTCGGAGGGACGGGACTTTATTTCAAGGCTCTGACGTCAGGCCTCGCTGCCGTCCCGCCAATTCCTGCCGACGTTCGCACCAGCGTGAGAGGACGCCTTCAACACGAGGGTGCACCGTCCTTGCATGCCGAGCTTATGCGTCTCGACCCTGCTACCGCGCAGCGCGTCACCGCCAACGACCGGTCGCGCATTTCGCGTGCGCTCGAAGTCGTGCTCGCGACCGGCCGGGCGCTGTCCGATTGGCACCGCGAAGGCCTGCCGCCGCTGATTGACCCTGCGCGCGCCGTGAAAGTGTTTATCACCTGCGAGCGCAGGGAGTTGGTTCGGCGCATCGAGGCGCGTTTCGATGCGATGATGAAGTCGACGGCGCTGGAAGAAATGCGCCGGCTTGCCGAGCGCAAACTAGACCCGACTTTGCCGGCGATGAAGGCGCATGGCGTGCCGTGGCTGATCCGCCACCTCAACGGCGAGATTTCGCGCGAGGACGCCATCGCCGGTGCGGTGATGGATACAAGGCGTTACGCCAAGCGTCAGCTCACCTGGTTTCGCAATCAGATGAAGGGCTGGATCTGGGCCGACCCGGGTGAGGCCCTTTCAGCAATCCGGAGCCACTTTCAGGCCCGGGTTTGATGTGATTTCATCTTGACCGGGTGGCGTTCAGCCCCTATAACGCGCGCAATGAAAATTCGGATGCGGACCGTGATACGCAATATTATTACTGTAGTAAGGGTTCGGACGCTAGGATGGCCCTAGAAATGGGGCCCTCGGCGAGCGTCCGGACATGGCCCTCTACGGGCCTTTTTTATTGTGTCCGGGCCGAGAGTGACGAAAGGGAGTGACATGACACGCGAAATGACCGGCGCCGAAATGGTGATCCAGGCGCTTGCCGACCAGGGGGTCGAGCACCTGTTCGGCTATCCGGGCGGGGCGGTGCTGCCGATCTACGATGCCATCTTCGCCAACAACCAGGTCCGTCATGTGCTGGTGCGGCACGAGCAGGGCGCGGTGCACGCGGCGGAAGGTTATGCGCGCTCGACCGGCAAGGTTGGCTGCGTGCTGGTCACCTCGGGCCCCGGCGCGACCAACGCGGTCACCGGTCTTACCGACGCGCTGTGCGATTCAATTCCGATCGTCTGCATCACCGGCCAGGTCCCGACGCACCTGATCGGCAATGACGCATTCCAGGAATGCGACACGGTCGGCATCACGCGGCCATGCACGAAATACAATTATCTGGTCAAGCGGATCGAGGATTTGCCGCGCGTTCTGCACGAGGCCTTCCATATTGCCTCCAGCGGCCGTCCGGGTCCCGTTGTCGTTGACATCCCGAAGGACATCCAGTTCGCCAAGGGCACCTATTCCAAGCCGAAGGATTTCCCGCACACCGGCTACAAGCCCAAGCTCAAGGGCGACATGGACAAGATCAAGCAGGCCATCGATCTGATGGCGCATGCGAAGCGTCCCCTGTTCTACACTGGCGGCGGAGTGGTGAATTCCGGAAAAGCCGCCTGCGATCTTCTGCGTGAGCTCGTCAAGCTGACCGGCTATCCGATCACTTCGACCTTGATGGGGCTCGGTGCTTTCCCGGCGGCCGATCCGAAATGGATCGGCATGCTCGGCATGCACGGCACGCTCGAAGCCAACATGTCGATGCATGATTGCGACGTGATGATCTGCGTCGGCGCGCGCTTCGATGATCGTATCACCGGTCGGATTGATGCTTTCTCGCCGGGGTCGAAGAAGATCCACATCGATATCGATCCGTCCTCCATCAACAAGAACGTCAAGGTCGACGTGCCGATCGTCGGCGATTGCGCGCACGTGCTCGAAGACATGGTCCGCTTGTGGCGCACCAGCGCCATTCACCCCGACAAGAAAGCGCTGCAGGCATGGTGGGAGCAGATCGACAAATGGCGCGCCCGCAAATCGCTCGCTTACCGGCAGTCGAAGGACGTCATCAAGCCGCAATACGCGATCCAACGGCTCTACGAGCTGACTAAGGACAAGGACGTCTACATCACCACCGAAGTCGGCCAGCATCAGATGTGGGCCGCCCAATTCTTCGGCTTCCAGGAGCCGAACCGCTGGATGACATCGGGTGGCCTCGGCACCATGGGTTATGGCTTGCCGGCTTCGGTCGGCGTGCAGCTCGCCCACCCCAAGTCCCTGGTCATCGACATCGCGGGCGAGGCTTCGGTGCTGATGACGATGCAGGAACTGTCGACGGCGGTGCAGTACCACCTGCCGATCAAGATCTTCATTCTGAACAACAATTACATGGGCATGGTGCGGCAGTGGCAGGAATTGCTGCATGGCGGGCGCTACGCGGAAAGCTACAGCGAGGCTTTGCCAGATTTTGTGAAGTTGGCCGAGGCCTATCACGCGCACGGCATCCGCTGCGAGAAGCCGGGCGACCTCGATCGCGCCATTAAGGAAATGATCAATGTCGACAAACCCGTGCTTTTCGACTGCGTGGTCGATCCGAAGGAAAACTGCTTTCCGATGATCCCGTCCGGCCGCGCCCACAACGAGATGCTGCTCGGCGGCGCCGCCGAGGACATCGAGCAGGCCATCACCGAGGAAGGCAAGGTGATGGTGTGAGCGGGGCGCACAAACGGCGCCCCGCCAGGGTCGAGTCCTCAACCCGCGTCGTC
>DATBTA010000347.1:0-4023 GCA_036559505.1 Pseudolabrys sp.
AAGGGTCGACAGGAATTCCTCGCGGAAATAGCTCTGCCGCCTTCCAATACAGGCCAGCGTCGCAGTGGAACGCAGCACTGGGCGTTCGCCGCCAAGCGTTCCGTAGTTTGTTTCGACACCCCAAATTGCCGCGATCGTATAACGGTCGACACCATAGGTCCGCTCTACGGCATCGAAAACGTTGCGGTATTTTTCCAGCAGCTCGCGGCCTCGGTCGATGCGTTCGTTCGTCACGAGGATATCGAGATAATCCCAGACCGATTTTGTGAACTCGGGCTGGTTATCCAGCAGGTCCATGATGCGCAGATCGGGCGTCAGCGCCGCTGTGTACTTCGTAAAAGTGGTCCGCGAAACGCCGCGCTTCGTGGCCGCCGGCCAGAGCCGCTGGATGCAACTATGAAAATCGGCCGCGGACGCTCGAATCGCTTCGGCTGTCATGAGTGGATGGCCGGATGCGCCCGATTGCCCGCTCCACTCCACGGTCTGTTGGGGCGCTTGCTGTGACAGCGCACCTGTGGTGGCGGGGTAACGAGAATCCTGCGCGCCGGCGATTCCACCGGCAGCCGCAAAAACGCCAGCAATGACAACTAATGGCAGCCGTCCGCGCATGTCCGTCCCGTCGTTAATCCGTCATCCCCAATCTATGGCTGTCCCGATATCATTTCAGGGCCGTTAATGGTGTACTTCTTTATGCCGCATCTGGACCCCTACCCCTGACCCGTGCTTTCTGCGCCGGAATTCACGACCATATTGAAGATTCTCGCATGACCCGCATTCGCAAAGCCATATTTCCGGTGGCCGGCCTCGGAACCCGCTTTTTGCCCGCGACCAAGGCCATGCCCAAGGAGATGCTTCCAGTCGTCGACCGGCCGTTGATCCAGCATGTGGTCGACGAAGCACGCCAGGCCGGTATCGAGCATCTCATCTTCGTGACGGGCCGGAACAAAAGCGTGATCGAGGACCACTTCGATCGCCAGTTCGAACTCGAATTAACCTTGATGGAGCGCGGCAAGAAGGCCGAGCTCAGTCTGCTGTCGAAGGACCTGCCCGAGGCGGGAACCGTCAGCTTCACGCGGCAGCAATCGCCGCTCGGTCTGGGTCACGCCGTGTGGTGCGCCCGTGAGCTTGTCGGCCATGAACCGTTCGCACTGCTTCTGCCCGATGTGCTGGTCCAGCACCCACGCGGTTGTCTGATGCAGATGATCGATGCCGCCAAGGATCTCGATGGCAACGCTAATATCATTGCGGTTGAGGAAGTGCCGGCCGAACGCGTCCATATGTATGGCGTGGTCGGCGTCGGCGCCGCAAAAGGAAAGGCATTCTCGATCACCAAAATGGTTGAAAAGCCTAAGGCAAGCGAAGCGCCTTCCAATCTTTCCATCACCGGGCGCTATATCCTGCAGCCGCAGATCTTCGAGCTGCTCGAAAAGCAGGCGGCGGGCACCGGCGGCGAAATTCAGCTCACCGACGCGATGGTAGCACTGGCACGCTCGCAACCGTTTTATGGACTGAAATTCGAGGGCCGTAGCTTCGACTGTGGCTCGAAAATCGGATTTCTCGCGGCAAACGTGGCTTATGGACTGCAGCGCGACGACATTGCGCCCGAGCTTCGCGCCGAAATGCGCCGCTTGCTTGACGGCAAGTGACTCAGTCGCCGGATTTTACAAGCTAAGTCCAGCCCTTGAGCTCGCGCGTGACAATATCGCGGATCACCGCCATGCCGCCGGAGCTGTCGTTGAGACAGGGGATCGCGGCAAAGTTCTCTCCCCCCGCCTCCCGGAATATGGCCGCGTTCTCCATCGCGATCTCTTCCAGCGTCTCGAGGCAATCCGCCGCAAAGCCCGGCGTGATCACAGCGAGGTTTTTCACGCCGCGTTCGGCGAGCGCTTTCACGGTTGCGTCGGTATAGGGCTTGAGCCACTCGGCAGTGCCGAAGCGTGACTGGAATGTCATGATCAGGCGTTCGTCATCGAGCTTGAGCTTTTTGCGCAGCAGCGCGGTCGTCTCACTGCAATGCTTGAGATAGGGATCGCCTTTGGCGACATAGTCTTCCGGCATGCCGTGGTAGGAGGCGATGATCACGTCGGGCTTGAACGAAAGCTTTGCCAGTTCCGCATTGAGAGAAGCCGCAAGGGCATCGATATAGACAGGCTCGGAATAATACGGCGCGGCGACACGCAATGTCGGCTGGAATCGCATGCGGCGCAGTGAGCGGAAGACTTCATCGCAGACCGTTGCCGTCGTCGCGGCGGCATATTGAGGATAGAGCGGGACGATCAGAATTCTCTCGCAATCCTGCGCCGCAAGTGCTTCGAGCCGCGACTGGATCGATGGATTTCCGTAGCGCATGGCCCAGTCGACCCTGACGCGCTTGTCCATCTTGTCGAAGATCTCGTCGAGCTTGTCGGACTGCGAGCGTGTGATGGTTTTCAGCGGCGACTCGTTACGATCCCTGTTCCAGATCTTGTCGTAGTCGCGTCCCTTGCGGCCAGGCCGGACCGTCAGGATGATGAAATTGAGCACGAACCACCATTTGAGACGGTTCTCCTCGATCACGCGCCGGTCCGACAGAAATTCCTTGAGATAACGACGCATCGGCCAGTAACCGGTCGCGTCGGGCGTGCCAAGGTTTACCAGCAGCACACCGATCCGGCCACCGGTTGCCGGAACTGTCGCAGGACTCATGACTTGCGCTCGTCCGCGATTACCTTGCCGTCATTCGGCAGCGTGCCGGGCGTCATCAGTTTCACGGAGCCCTTCAGTTTCGTGATCGACTGCAAGGTTGCGGCGATCGCGGTCTCAAGTGCGGCGTCGGCCGGCGCACACTCGGCCAGCAGCGTCATAGTGTCCTGCTCGGCCTCGCGATCGACGACAAGACGGACGCGTTTGAGCTCGGGATGCCGGGCAGCGACTTCGGCGATTTGCTTGGGATGCACGAACATGCCCTTCACCTTGGTCGTCTGGTCGGCGCGGCCCATCCATCCCTTGATGCGTGCGTTCGTGCGGCCGCACGGCGAAATACCCGACATCAGCGCCGAGAGATCGCCGGTGGCGAGGCGAATCATCGGATAATCGCGATTAAAAGAGGTTACGACCACCTCTCCGACTTCACCTTCCGGCACGGGGTCACCGGTGCCGGGCCGAACAATCTCGACGATGACGCTGTCGTTCACGATCATGCCTTCGCGCGCTTCGCTTTCGTAAGCGATCACTCCCAGCTCGGCCGTGGCGTAGCACTGAAGGACGGCAACGCCACGCCGGCCAAGCTCGTCGCGCAGCGACGCTGGCAGCGCGGCGCCCGAGACGAGGCCGCGCTTGAGCGAGGACGCATCTTTTCCCGACTTTTCGGCTGTATCGAGCAGAATTTTCAGGAAGTCCGGCGTACCGACGTATCCTGTCGGTTTGTAGTGCATGATCGCGTCAAGCTGCTGCTCTGTGTTTCCGACACCGCCGGGGATAACCGCGCAACCAAGTGCATGCGCGCCCGATTCCAAAATGAAACCGCCGGGGGTGAGGTGATAGGCAAATGAATTGTGCACGATATTGCCCTTGCGAAATCCCGCGGCGAAGAGCGCTCGTGCCGCACCCCACCAGTCGTTATCCATTCCTTCAGGCTCGAAGATCGGCCCCGGCGACATCAGCAGGCGTTTTACGTTTGCAACCGGCGTCGCATTGAGCCCGCCGAACGGAGGGAACTCTTTCTGCAACGCTGCAATATCAGCCTTGCGGAGAACGGGCAATTTCGCCAAGGCAGCACGCGAGTTGACGGCTTTTGCGTCTATTCCAGCGAGACACTTCGCCCATCCGGACGCAGACACGGCATGCGTGATGACAGCGGGCATCTGCCCGAACTGCTCGCGCTCGCGCGTTGTCGGGCTTCGGATCTCCAGCTGGTCGTAATGTTCGGCCATCGCCTTACCGGTCGAAATGCTCCTTGAGGTAGTTCCTGATCGCCAGGATCGACAGCGTCCCGAACATCAGCGCACAGAAAAGGAAGAGCCCTTCGTAGATAGGGATCTGCCA
>DATBTA010000348.1:0-3710 GCA_036559505.1 Pseudolabrys sp.
GTGCAAGCTTGTTAAGCGCGATCGGTTTGCCTGAGCTCGTGACGGCAACGTCGCAGGCTTACGAAGAGCTTGCTATCGAACTTGCAACAAATCCTGAAAAACTGGCAGCGATAAAGGACAAGCTCGCGCGCAATCGTCTGACGACGCCTCTTTTCGACACAAAGCGTTTTATTCGCCACATCGAAGCAGCATATACGCAGGCATACCGGCGCTATCAGGCAGGACTTGCGCCGGATCATATCCTATTACCGCAATAAGAATTGTCGGCGGTACTTTCTCAGGCGCAAGTCGCCTTTTCGAACGCGCGCTTGAGGCAAGTCAGACCAGGATCGGCGGCGCGTCCGATCTGTCCCATCATTGTCACCCATTCCTCATCCGAAGCCTCGGCCGCGTAGCGCTGGACCACAGCCTTGGCATAGGCCGCAAGATCGAGACCTTCCGCTTCCGCCTGCTGCCGCATCGCCGCCAGCAATCGCAGATCGCCGGCACCCAGAATGACTTCGGCCGCCTCGCCGTCGTTCTCCAGTCTGCCCAAAACGTCGCCGAGTAGCATGACCATGAACTCTCAGTGGACGCGCAGCGCTTCCGCGCTCGCAAGCTCGATACCCTCGATGCGCGCAGCCGACGCCAGCCGGGCGACATATTGCGTATTGGCGCGGCGCTGAACGCTTTCCCGCAAATAGTCGGCAATACGCTCTGCAACCACTTCATAAGGCAGCACGCGACCGTTGACCTTGCGCTCGAGCCGGATGATGTGGAAGCCATAGCGGGTCGCCACCGGTTCCGCGCATATCTGGCCAGGCGCGAGCGCAAGGAGCGCACGCTCGAATTCGGGAGTGGTTTGCCCGCTGGTGATCTGGCCGAGATTGCCGCCCTGCTCCGCCGATGGACATTTCGAATGGGCCTTCGCCAGCGTCGCAAAGCAATTCGGATCATCCTGAAGCGCGGCGAGGACGGCGGCTGCATCAGCACGGGCCGCGGCATAGCCTTCCCGGTCGGCCGGCAGCGCTGCAAACAGGATATGCGACGCCTCGTAGATATCGGGCGATCGGAACCGTGCGCTGTTTTGCTCGTAATAGCGGCGGCAGGTCGCGTCGTCCGGCGTGGGCACGGCCACCTCCTGCTCCACTACCGCGCGCATAAGGGCCTCGTCGTCGGTCTCTCGCCGTCCCGCCTCGTCGCAGATGGGCTCGGGCGGCAGACCAAGATGCTTTGCCCGCTGCAGCAGCAATTCCCTGATGACCAGCGCACGCGCCGCCTGCTGCCAGGCGGCGATCGGCTTTTCCGCCGGATGATGCTGCATCTCGCGTTGAATGGCATCGCGCGCGATCGCGACCCCGTTGACGCTGACCGTCACGGGCTTTCCCGCCGGAAACTGGACGTGCACCGAGCAGGACATGCGCCTACTCCGCCGGGACCGAACGGCCGCGCGCAGCTGCCGCGCGGCGCCCATCGCTGCGCACAACCTGATAGCCGCGGCGGCCGAGGTACCAGATCGGCGCGCTCCAGACGTGCACAAGACGGGTGAACGGGAAGACGAGGAAGAGGGTCATGCCTAGGAACAGATGCGCCTTGAAGATCGGGTGCGCGTTCGCGATGAGGTCGGCGACGCCCGGCTGCAGCGTGAGAATTCCCTGCGCCCATGTCATGAACTTGACCATCTCATGACCATCAAGATGGTTGAGCGAAACGCCGATCGTCGCAAGCCCAAGGACAAGTTGCGCATAAAGCAGCAAGAGGATCGCTATGTCGCCGAATGACGAGGTCTTGCGGATCCGCGAGTCGAAAAGCCGACGATGGATGAGCAGCGTCATGCCGATAAAGCAGAACACGCCCGCCACGCCGCCAACGATGATTGCCAGCCATTGCTTGAAGGTGTGCGAAATGTTGAAGAAATCGAACACCCAGATCGGCGTCAGCAGTCCGACGAAGTGACCGAAGAAAATGACGAGAATACCGACATGAAACAGGTTCGAGCCCCAGGCCAGTTGCCGGCGGCGTAAAAGCTGGCTCGATCCGCTGCGCCAGGTGTACTGCTCTCGGTCGAAGCGGACCCAGCTGCCAAGAAGGAACACGATCAGGCAGAGGTAGGGATACCAGCCGAACACCGCATAATTGATCAGATCGCGCATGGGACTGTCCTCACTGGCGCGGAGTGGATCTTGAGGGGCTTGCGACGCCGGGCGCCGGACGCATGGCGCCGCGGACACGGGCGACAAGGCCGTCCTTGCAGCTGTCGCCTGAGCCGGGTCCGAAATTGACCGGCTCGTCCTCCCAGGCAGCATCAAGGGCGGCCAGATCGGTGGCATCCGGGTCCGGCGACTGAAGCAATGCCGAAACTTCCTCGTCCTTCGGCTTCGCCGCGGCCAGGGCAATCAACGCACGAAGCACGGCTTCGTAAGGTGACTTGCGCTTGCGCAGACGCTCCGCCAGCGCAGCGAAAATATGAACAGGCTGGCCAAGGGCCTCGCAGGCTTCCTTTGCGGAGCGTGTTGCCAGGTATTCGAGGAACATTGGTAGAAAATCCGGAAGCTCGCTGGCGCTCATGAACAATCCAGCCTGCTCGTATTGCGACTTGAGATCGATCATCGCCTGGCCACGATCGCGGCTTTCGCCATGCACGTGCTCGAAAAGATGCAGTGATAGCGAACGCGTCCGATCGAACAACAACACGTAGCGTTCCTGCATGTCGTAGAGATCGCCGGTGGCAATCTCGTGAAGCAATGCGTGTAACTGGTCGCGGACGCGACCGGGAATCAGCGTATCGGCATCGAGCACTTCGCTCATTTCTCCTGCCGCCAGCCTCAGTTCCTCGGTCGGATAGGTCAGCAGCGCGGACAGCGCCTTGAAGGTCCTGTTCATCACACGACCTCCATCGGCGTTTTGGCGCGTTTCGGCGTGCCGAACAGATTGGTCTCGCTGACGCCGCCCGAACAGCCGTTACCGAACGAGAAGCCGCAGGATCCGCGCAGATCATAGGCGTCTTCATTGACCTCGCGGTGCGCGGTCGGGATGACGAAGCGGTCCTCGTAATTGGCAATCGCCATCACGTGGTACATGTCTTCGATCGCCTGACCACTGAGACCGACGCGCTTCGCAATACTCTCGTCGATCACGCCGTCCACCGTCTTGGCACGCATATAGGCGCGCATCGCCAGCATGCGCTCGAGCCCGAGCGCGACCGGTTCTTCCTTGCCGGCCGTGAGGAGATTGGCGAGATACTTGAGCGGGATGCGCAGGCTGCGGACGTCCGGCATTTCTCCATCGTGCCCGATCTTGCCGGCCTGCGCTGCCGACTGAATCGGCGAGAGCGGCGGCACGTACCAGACCATCGGTAGCGTCCGGTATTCCGGGTGCAACGGAAACGCGACCTTCCACTCCATAGCCATCTTGTAGACCGGCGAGCGGCGGGCGCCTTCGAGCCAGTTCTCGGCAATGCCATCACGCCGCGCCTGTTCGATAACTGCCGGATCGTGCGGATTGAGGAAGATCCCGAGTTGGGCCTCATAGAGGTCCTGCTCGTCCGGCACGCTCGCCGCTTCCTCTATGCGATCGGCGTCGTAGAGCACGACGCCGAGATAGCGGATGCGGCCGACGCAGGTCTCCGCGCACACCGTCGGCTGGCCCGCCTCGATGCGCGGATAGCAGAAAATGCACTTCTCCGATTTGCCGCTCGACCAGTTGTAATAGATCTTCTTGTAGGGGCAGCC